>NZ_JAYFER010000557.1:0-2072 GCF_055795065.1 Lyngbya sp. CCY1209 | reverse complement strand
GAAGACTGGGCGATGACCCAAAATAATCTGGGGAATGCCTACCGTAACCGCATCCGGGGAGAGCGGGCACAGAACATTGAAGATGCGATCGCCTGCTACCGAGACTCCTTGCTAGTCAGAACCCCCGAAACTTTACCCCTGGACTGCTTGCAAACCGGACGCAACCTCGGCGACTTGGGATTTGAGGAACAAAACTGGGAAACCGCCATCTTCGGCTACGACAACGCCATCCGCGCCGTCGAACAAAGCCGCAACTGGGCCACCTCCCCCGACACCAAACGCCAACTCATCGAAGACGCCCTGCCCCTCTACGGTAAAATGGTGCAGGCCTGCATCCACCTGGAACGCTACGACCGAGCCCTCCTCACCGTCGAGCGCAGCAAATCCCGCACCCTCCTCGAACTCCTCAGCGGCGCGGACCTCGTACCCAAAAACGCCACCCCCGAACAACAGCAACGCTACCGCCAACTCAACCGAGAAATCGCCGCCCTGCAACAGTCCTTCGGCGACGGAGAGACAAGCAGAGAGGGAAATGGAGAACAGGCAGATGGGGAGACGGGAAGCAGAACGACCCCACACCCCACCGAGCACACCCCACACCCCACCCAACTGCAAAGTCTCATCCAACAGCGGGAAACCCTCCTCGCCGAAATCGACGATTCCGAGTTCGAGGCCATCCGGGACGTCCGCCCCCAACTCCCCGACTTCACCCGACTCCTGACGCCGGAAACCGCCCTCATCCAATGGTATCTGCCCCGAGATCCCGACCTCGGCGCCTGGGCCTTCACCGTCACCCTCCGCGACAACCGCCCCCACATCCGCCCCCACACCTACACCCCCGAGCGGCGCCGGGCCCTCGACGAGTTCAACGAAACCTACTTCTCCGACTACCGCCAAGACACCTGGGACGACCACCTCGCCCCCCGCCTCGCCGAGCTCGCCGGACTCCTGGACCTCCCCGAGCTCCTCGACACCTGCGCCGCGTGCACCACCCTCATCCTCGTCCCCCATCTGTACCTGCACCTGTTCCCCCTCCACGCCTTACCCGTAGTGCGCTCTGAAGAGCCCACTACAAACTCGCTCGTAGAGCACTCTTTAGAGCGCTCTGAAGAGCCCACTACAAACCGGACGCACTTAATCGATTATTTTTCCGAAGGCGTGCGGTTCGCCCCCAGTTGCCAGATTCTCGACTACATCCACACCCGCCGCCGCCCCGCCGCCGCCGGCCCATTCTTCGCCATCCAAAACCCCACCCAAGACCTCCCCTACACCGATGTGGAAGTGGAATTCATCCGCCGTCGCTTCGACCCCGACACCCACATCCTCAAACACCGTGACGCCAACAAGGTCGCCCTAAATTCCCCCGCCACCCTCGACCAACTGAGCCGGAGTCTTTTCGTTCATTTTTCCTGCCACGGCGGGTTTGACGGCGAAAATCCCCTCAACTCCGCCCTCATTTTGGCGGGGGATGCACCCCCCGACCCCGACGGCCGCCGCACCCTCACCCTCCGGGACGGTCGCCGCTTCGACACGGAACACCAGGGCCTCACCCTCCGGGAAATCTACGCGAACCTGGAGCTCCCCGCCTGCCTGTTGGTGATGCTGTCCGCCTGCGAAACCGGGCTCATTGGCAGTCTCTTCACCGACGAATATATCGGATTGGCCAGCGGCTTTTTCTACGCCGGCGCCCTCTCGGTGGTGAGCAGTTTGTGGTGCGTGGACGACTTCGCCACGGCCCTTTTAGCCATCCGCTTCTACCAAGAATTTAACCCGGACAAAAGCATCGCCGAAGCGTTAAAAGCGGCTCAAACCTGGATGCGGCGGCAGACCAAAGCGGATTTATTGAACTGGTTCAAAGGGGATTGGAAGTTATCGGAAAATGACCTAGACGAATGCGCTTTCAAACTGTTGGATTACGATAAAGATCCCCCCTTCGACGATCCGAAATATTGGTCAGCTTTTGTTGCGATCGGCTTATAGGGGTTATAATTTGAGCGACAAAACCGCTTGGGAATCAATTCCCAAGCTCACAGCACAAATCCTCTAAAGAGGATTGCAAAGCGATACAGATA
>NZ_JAYFER010000556.1:0-34299 GCF_055795065.1 Lyngbya sp. CCY1209 | reverse complement strand
GGCATTTTTTAGGTTCACCAAAAAGGTTTCGTCTTCCTCTATGTTGCGATCGCCTTTGACGGGCACTTTAATTTCTTTGCTGGTTTCCCCCGGCCGCAATGTGAGCTGACCCCGGGTGCGGGTGTAGTCGTTCGCTTTGGCGGTTCCGTTTTTCGTGGCATAGTTGACCCTCACCCTCTCATCGCTCGGGCGATCCATACTGACGGTAAATACCGCGTCCTGAGTGCCGCTGTTCCCTTCCTCGATGCTGACATCGCCGATGGATATCTGGGGTAAATCGTCGTTGGCGATATTAATTTTAGCTGTTCTAGATTTGTCGAGTTTACCGTTAACTGCATTGTTCAGTTTGAGCAATAGCAATTCATCTTTTTCGGGGGCGATATCCCCCAAAATTTCCACTGGTATAGTTTGGCTAATTTCCCCGGGGGAAAAAGTCAAAGTCCCCGTCGGCGAACTGACATTATAATCCTCTCCCCGGGTGGCTTGGCGATCGACGATCGCATAATCAACCGTCACCGTCTGGGTGCTGGCTTCGCTCAACTTCACGGCATATTCCAGGGTTTGGATCGTCCGCTCTCCCATCGGGTCGAGATCCCCCTCTGGGACGGTGGTTTCCGTTTCTTCAAACCCCAGCAGCGGTTCAAACGGTCGCGCCCTCATGTTCAGATTGTATGGGGTCTGATTGCCCTCAATTTTCAAGTAGTAGGTGCCGGGATTTAACGTTTCGCTCGTCGAGAAAGGTTTCCGAGTCTTTCGTTCTAAAATCGGCTCTGCGATCAAGTTTCCCAGGTCGTCCGCCGAAAACAACTGGGCTTCCAGCAGGCCGTTAATTTGATTTATTTTTAAGTCAAAGTCGCTCTTTCCTTCCAGTTCAAAACTGTAAAAGTCGGTCGAGTCTTCTACGCCGAGTTTGGTAAAGCCAATCCTATCTCTGTTGCGGAAATTTTCGAGAACGCCGAGGGATTCTGCCGTTGACGGGGTGCGATCGGGGTCGAGTTCCCTCACCGATTGTGCTTCGAGATCTAACTGATATGTCGTACCGCCCCTGCGGCGTGCGGGAACCACGCTCACAAAGTAATCTCCCGGTTCCAATTCTTCGGTAATTTCCTCTGCTTTCGCCCCCCCTTTGCGGCTCCTCGCCTTTTCATTTAATTCGCTATCGAAGAGATATACGTCGGCGTTGGCGGTGAGTCCGTCTAGCTTCAGGTTGAAGCCGCTGGTTTCGTCGATGCTAAACTGATAAAAATCGTTGTTGTCTTTGAAACTACCTTCTCTAAAACCGATTTGATTGCGCTCTAAAATTCGGTCTTGCGCGTCGAGGCTACCGAGTTGTTTGGCTTTTTGCCGGTTGGAATAGTCGTCTTCGGCGAGATTGGCGCTGAGGCGGAGTTTGTATTTCGTTCGATCTTGATTATTAGGGAAGACGCGGATGTAATAAGTACCCGGCCCTAAGACTTCTTGGATCTGTTCAGAATTGTTGCGGCCTTTCGTACTGCTGTCTTGGACTGTACCCGCACTATCGAGCAATTCTAGGTTGGCATTGGCTGTTAATTCATCAAGTGTGATGTTAATATCGCCTTTTTCCAGCAGTGTGAAGCTGTAGTAATCGTTGAGATCGCGGTTATCTGAGCCACCGAATCCAATTTTATCTTTTTTAGTGAAGGTTTTCTGGGTGGTCGGATCGTTGGCATCCAAGGCTTTGGTGGGGTCGATCGCTACCTCTGCTAAAGGTTGTCCCGGAATGTCCCCATCCTCATCTTTAATGTCGGGATCTACGAACAAATTAAGATTGTATTTAGTTCGGTTATTGCCCACTTTTTTAACCCGGACGAAATAATCGCCAGCGTCCAAAATGGGATTGAGTTCGTCAATGGCAGTGCCACGGTTGTCAGAACTGAAGATGCGGACGATGTTCTGGTCGGCATCGAAGCCGTAGAGTTCCAAATCGGCATTGGCAGTCTCGGGATTGAGGGTGACGTTTAATTGGCTCTCTTCTTCGATGGTAAACTTATAATAATCCGATTCATCAGTGTTGTTACCGGAACCGAAACCGATGCGATCTGATCTCCGTTTTCGGGACTTGAGTATTCCCCAGTCTTTCCCCGGCAGTTGGTCGTCGGCTTCTCCGAAAGGTTGGGCCGTGGCGCTGAGGATGTATTCGGTGCGATCGCTCGAAAATGGTTTCACCCGAATGTAATATGTATCCGGGTCTAAAATCACGTTAATATTTTCGAGTTGCTGACCCGAATTATTGGAGTTAAATAGCAGGCTTCCCGTGCCATCCAATAACTCTAAATCTGCATTTTGCTTGAGTCCACCCAGGTTGATGTTGACATCTCGCTGGTTCTTGAGGGTAAATTTATAGTAGTCATTTTGGTCGCGAATGCCATCGACTTCAAACCCAATTTCGTTGGGGAACTGTTTCTGCTCTTTTGATAAGATTAATCGTTTTGCTTGGGCTAAAGTTCCATAATCTTCGTTCCCGAGTAAAGCGTTGAGGCTGAGGCGATATTCGGTGCGATCGCTCCCAAAAGGAACGACTTTCAGGAAGTAAGTCCCGGCCTCTAGGGGCCGGTCAATTTTCTCCGGTTCCAGACCGGTTTTGTTGCCCTGGTCGAGAATCGTTTCCCGATCGCCGTCATACAAAAAGACATCGGCATTTTGTGTCAGACTATCCAGGTCGAGGTTGAAGTTTCCCTCCTTTCTCAAGGTAAATTTAAACCAGTCTTCTTCGTCCCTTCTCTTGCCTTTAGAAAACCCCACTTGGTCGGATCTTGTTTTTGGATCTTCGCCGATCGCTCCCAGGTTAATGATTTTCTGTTTTTGAGGGTCGAATGGCATGATAATTTCTCCGGTCGTAACAGCTTTTTCACCGGGTTGGATGGCCCGTGAAAAGGTAGGGGGCGCGATCGCGCCCCCTACCGCCAGGTTTGACCCCAAAAAGGGGGCGGGTATTTTGCCAGTCCCGGGACGGTCGCGGGTCTGTTCCTACCCCCGACCGTTTCCCGAAAACTAAGCGGAAACGCTCAGGTCGTAAGGCGTTTGACTGCCTTGGCCCAAAACTTTGACGACGTAGGTATCGGGACTCAAGAACGTTTGAATCTCCTCGCTACTGGTGCCGGAATTGGTGGAACTGCCCAGCAGTTCCCGTCCTTTGCTGTCGTACAGTTCCAGGTTGGCATTGCCGCTCAAGCCGTCGAGGGTAATGTTGACGAAACCGCCGGTGTCTAAAACAAAGTTGTAATAGTCATGGGTGTCAACTTTGCCCCCTTCCGTAAAGCCGATCAGACCGCCTTTGGTGAGGGGATCGTCTCCCGCGGTACCTAGGTCGATTCCCGGTGCGGTGTCGTCGGCGACTTCCGTGATGGCACCGGCGCTCATGTTCAGATCGTAGCTGGTCTTGGCTGCTCCCTTGGGCAAAACCCGCAGATAATAGTCGCCCCCATTCAAGGTTTCGTTGATATTTTCGTTGAGGCTTCCCCCTTTGGCAGAACGCTGGAGCAGGGTGCGACCGTCGCTGTCGATTAACTCGAGGTCGGCGTTGGCTTTCAGGTTTGTCAGGTTGATGTCAACGGTACTTTCCTTGGTTAAGGTGAACTTGCGGTAGTCGTTGACATCGCGATAACCGCTTTCTCGGAAGCCGATGGAGTCGCTGTCGCTGTAGTCACCCAGGACGCCGATATCGTTGACATTTTCGGGTGGCCGGCCGCCGTCCGGGTCGGTGAGTTCCTCCATGCCACCGCCAACTTTGAGGGTGTAATTCCCGCGAGCGCTGCCTTGGGGTTCGACCCGGATGTAGTAGGTGCCCCGTTCCAAGTCTTCTTCGATGTTTTCGTCTGCCTTGCCACCGTTGCGAGAGCTGTAAAGCACACTATCCGAACTGTCGCGCAGTTCCAGATTGATATTGGCGCTCAGGTTTTCCAGGCTGATGCTGACTCGCTTCTCTTCGCTGAGGCTAAAACCGTAGTAGTCCACCTGGTCGCGGCTGCTGCCGTTGCCGAAGCCGACCGTATCGATCTTGCTGTAATCTTCCGCGAGTTCCCCGATGTCGGTGTACAAAGAACTTCCGGGTATCGGACCGCCATCTGTGTCGGCTGCGTCGCTGCTGGCAAAAATATCCAGCAAATAGGGAGTTTTCGCAGTCCCCTGGGGTTCGACTTCCAGGAAATAGGTGCCGGGTTCTAGAGTGTCACTAATCTCGTCCTCTTGGCGACCAGGGTTCGTCGAGTCGCGCAACAGGGTTCCATTGCTCTCGTACAAGGTGATGTTGGCATCCCCCCGCAGTTGGCTCAGGGTAATATCAACATCGCTTTCTTCGCCGACAGTGAAGATGTAGCGATCGATGGTGTTGCGGATACCGCTGGAGGTAAAACCGATGCGGTTATTATTGCTGTAGCCGTCATCGAGGGAGAGCAGGTCGCCGACCTCGAACTCATCAACGGGATCGACATCCCCGGTATTGACCGTCAGGCGATAATCGCTGCGGGCGTTGCCCTTGGGCAAGACCTTGACGTAATAAGTGCCGGCGTCCAAAAAGGTGTTGATATTTTCGTTTTTCCGGCCCCTTTCATTGGCTCGATTCATCACGCTCGTGCCATCGTCCTCGTACAGGATCATGTCGATGTTCTGCCGCAGGCGCCCGAGGTCGATGCTGACGGAGCCATCTTCGGTGAGTTCAAAGCGGGTCCAGTCTTCTTGGTCCCGACCGGAACGCCCCTCGGTGCGGCCCATTTCGTTGTTGAAGACCTTTTTCTCATCATCGGCGATCGCGCCGAAATCGTAGGCTTCTTCCGGGGTAGGATAGTCGTCAACGTAGGGCAGAGCCGCCGTGATACCCAACCGGTAGTTGCTCCGGGCATCGCCGTTGGGGGTGACTTTGACGGTGTAGGTTCCGGCTTCGAGGCCCTCCAACTCCAGCTTTTCGGCTTTGCGACCTTTGTTGTTGCCCTCCTCGACCAACTCCTCGCCATCTTCGTCGTAAATCGCGACGTTCAGATCGGCTCTCAGTCGGTCCAGGGTCAGGTTGACATCGCTTTCTTCCGAGAGGGTGAAGCTGTACCAGTCCACGGTGTTGCGGGAGTTGGCCGTGGCACGACCGACATCATCGCTGGCGCGGACGGGGTTCCCTTCGCTCACTTCCCCGAGAAAGATGCCCGGCGGGGTATCCGGGTATTCGATGAAGGGGCTCGCACTCAAGCCCAGGCGATAGTCCGTCCGGGCGTTGCCTTTGGGGAAAACCCGCACGTAATAATCGCCGGACTCGAAAACTTCGCTGATCTTTTCGGCTCGGCGACGGTCGTTGAAGGACTGGAACAGGACGGTTTCGCCGTCTTTGTCCAAGATTTCCACGTCGGCGTTGCCCTTGAGTTGGTCGAGGGTGAGGAAAAATTCGCTCTTTCCGGCGACGCTGAATTTGAAGTAGTCTTGTTCGTCCCGGTTCTTGCCCCGGCCGAAGCCAATTTCGTTAATTTCGCTGACTTCTTCCGAGCCGATGACGCCCAGGTCTTTGGCCGTGGCGGTGGAGTCGATTTCGTCCGTGAGGGCTTCGGCGCTGACGGCCAGGCGATATCGGGTGCGATCGCTCCCCTCGGGATACACTCGGATATAGTAGGTGCCGCTTTCTAAGTTTTCGGTAATCTCCTCCCGCCTGCGGTTGGCTTCGGTAGAGTTAAATAGCACCGTACTGCCATCGGCATCGAGAATCTCCACGTCGGCGTTGCGCTTGAGTTGGTCGAGGGTGAGGTTCACCTCGCACTCGGCGCTGAGGGTGAATTTATACAGATCTTGCAAGTCGCGGTAGCCGCCCTCGATAAAGCCGATTTCGTCGGTGTTGCGGTATTTTGTTTTCCCCTTGCTGAGGTCGCCAATATTAATTTCGTCCTCAACAACCCGATCTGGGAGGTCAAGGGGTTTGACGTTGACCGTGGTTTCGCCGTATCCCAAAACCTCCAAGGACAGGCTATCTTTTCGGGTCGTCAGATCTGTGGTTCCGAGTTCCACCTCAAAGGTCCGACTTTCCCCACCTTTAACGTCTGTATACTGCACCGGGTTGATGCTTTGAACGTAGCCAAACTCATCGCTCTGAGCGACCATCGTCAAATCGCTCAACACTTTTTCCAAGCCGCTGGTTACGACTTCAACTAAGTTGGAGCTATCCCGACTCAAGGTTTCGACCGTCCCAAATCCCAGTTCATCGACGAGTTGTTCGTAGGTTCGGGTCTGGTCGCCGGTGACGGCAAAAATCGGCACGATACCGGCTTCTTGTAACGCCGCCTTGACTTGGTTGATACCCGGGTAATCTTCTCCGGTCCCTGCCGGGTCGCCATCGAGGACGATATCGCCGTTATTGGCGGTGATGATACCTGCCGATTTTCCATCTCCGGCTTGATGGTAGTCGGCATCTGTGGAGAGAACCACGACCCGACGGGAGTTATTGCGGTAGCCCACCTCTTTTTCCCGGAGGGCCACCTGCATCAGTCCCTCGAGTTGAGCCTCCGGCAGGTCCATACCATTGCCGATTTTCAAACCATTCATCGCCGTCTGGAAATCGGGGAGCGAGTCGGTTACGGCTTGTTCGGTACGGTATACATAATCGCCGAAGTCACCCAAGGGATATTGGGGTTTGTCGATGAAGGAAGCCAGGCCAAATTGACTGTCGGGTTGAATGTCTCGAACTTCGGAAACCAAGTCCGGAATCAAATCCCGCAACACCGGCAAGTCATCCCGAAACGAACCGGACAAATCGGAGAGAAAAACCAGGTCGAGTTGGGACCGGGTTGACCTTCTCGGCACGGTTGCCGTAATGTCAAATTTAACGTTATCTCCGGGGACGATGGTGACATCTACAACGTCGGGATTTAACCCTCTTGCGCGATCAACGATGTTGGTTATACTGCTTTTTTTGTCGCTCATAATTTTCTCCGTTCGGTAAGTTGTGAACCCACAATTTTGGGGTCTTTTCTCGCGGATATTACCTCCTAAAAATCGAGAAAAAGCTCTAAAAAATAAATCTTGATCTCGGTTTTATAGGAGGGTTTATTGTCAGCCGAGAGAAACCTTAGAAAAAGCTAATTGTGTAATCCGTCTGGCTGCTGCCCACGGCATAAACCCGCAGGTAATAGTCGCCGGCATCCAAACTCGATGAAATGATTTCGCTGTCGCTGCCGGAGTTGGAAGAAGAAAAGAGCGGGCTACCGCTGTCATCCAACAGTTCCAAGTTGGCATTCTGCTTCAGATCGCCCAGAATGATCTGGACATCATCGGCTTCGTCGAGGGTGAATTTATAGTAGTCGCTTTCGTCGGCCACTCCGTCTTCAGTGAAGCCGATTTCGCCACTTTGAGTGAGCGGATCGCCACCCAAGTCCGTAGCCGTTTGCAGGGTGCCGTCGGGGTCTTCTCCGATAATCGGATCGTCGTCGATGGGCTCGTCGTCGATGGGTTCGTCGTCGATGGGTTCGTCGTCGATGGGTTCGTCGTCGGCGGGCTCGGCGTTCATGGTCAGGAAATAGCCGGTTTTGGCGTTGCCGACGGGGAAGACTTGGGCGGTGTAGTCCCCGGCTTCGAGAGTTCCGGTCAGAAATTCTGGGGCTCGGCCGGGGTTGAAACCGGTCAGAACCATTTCGCCCTCGCTATCGAGCACCATCACGTTGGCATCCCGCCGGATTTCGTCGAGGGTGAGGGTGAAGTCGCTTTTGGCATCCAAGCTGAAGTTGTAGGAGTCGGTGGTGTTCCGGCTTCCCCCCCGGCCGAAGCCGATTTTCTCCCGTTCTTTGTACTCGTTATTTTTCAAGTCGCCCAAAGAACCGACTTCAAAAACTTCAGTGCCTCCACCAGCCGCCTCGGTTTCTATACCCAGACGATACCGGGTCTCGGCGTTGCCGACGGGCAGGACTCGCAAGTGGTAATCACCGGGTTCCAAGACTTGGCCGATGAGTTCTTCGCTGCGTCCCTTTTCCCGGGAAACGTAAACGGGTCTGCCCCTTTTGTCTTCCGGGTCGAAAACGCCCCTGTACACTGCCAGGTTGACGTTTTGGGTGATTTGGTCGAGGGTGGCGGCGAAGTCGGTGTTCTCGCTGAGGGTGAAGTTGTAGACATCTAACTCGTTGCGAACGCCACTCCGTTCCTGGCCGACGTTGTCGTTGTTGCTCGTTTCTGCGACACTGCTCAGGTCGCTGAGCTCGAAGACGTCATAGTTATCGATGGGTTCCTCGGCGCTCAGGCTGAGGCGATAGTCGGTGTTGCCGCTGCCTTTGGCGACGACTTTGACGTAATAGGTGCCAGCATCGAAGGTTTCGTTGATGGCTTCCGACCTCCGGCCTTCTCTTTTGGATCGGTGGAGCATTTCGCCGTCGCCGTCGTAAATCTCGGCATCTGCCGCGTTGACCCGCAGTTCGTCCAAGGTCAAATCGACGTTTTTCTCGGCGCTGAGGGTGAATTTGTACCAGTCGGCTTGATCTCGGAAGCGATCGCCCGTCAAGGTCCCGACACTCTCTTTTTCGTTGACCGGGTCGGGTTCCAACTCGCCCAAGTCTTTGGCTGTTTCCAATGTCGGGGCGTCATCCACATCGATCTGGGCGTCGAGTTCCAGTCGGTAGTTGGTCTTGGCCGCACCTTTGGGGCGCACTTGGATCGCATAGTCCCCCTCTTCTAAGAACTCGCTCAGGGTTTCCGGTTTGTTGCCCTTGGTGCGAGAGCGGGCCATGAGGGAGCCGAGTTTTCCACTTTTGCCCTTGCTGGGATCGTATTCGTACAGGAACAGATCGGCATCGCGCTCGAGTTGGTCTAGGTCGGCGTAGAAGGAGGCGTCTTGGCTCACCTCAAAGCTGTAGTAGTCCTTTTGGTTGCGCCGCTTCCCCCGACCGAAACCGATGTCCTCGACCATGACAAAGGGCTCTTCGGTAGCGGTCAGATCTCCGACCTCGGTGCCGGGGAGTTCTTCGGGGGGCAGCACTTCGTCGGCGCTCAAGTCCAGGCGATATTGGGTTCGGGCTGAACCTCGGGGCGACACCCGCACCACGTAATCGCCTTGGTTCAAGATGGCGTTTATTGTTTCTTCCTGCCGCCCGCGCTCCATGGATTGCCAGAGGACGGTTTCTCCATCGCCGTCTAAGATTTCGACGTTGGCATCTCGTCTGAGCTGGTCGAGCTTGAGGCTGACATCGCTATTTTCCTCTAAGCTAAAGCTGAAATAGTCGTTTTCGTCCCGTCCGTCGCCCTGGGTGAAACCAATTTCATCGCTGACTTCGATGGATTCTCCCAGGGGGTCGAGGATTCCCAGGTCAGTACCGGGAGCCTTGCCGTCGGTGTCGGTGATGGGATCGGCATTGAGACTCAGCCGATAGTCCGTTTGCGATCGCCCTTGTTGCAGCACCCGCACGAAGTAGGTTCCGGGTTCGAGGTCGGTATCGATGGTTTCCCGTCGCCGGCCCGGTTCGTTGGACCGAAACATGACCGAACCGTCGCTATCTAAGATTTGGACGTTGGCGTTGTCTTCGAGATTGTCGAGGGTCAAGTTGAAGTCACTTTCCTCTTCAATCGTGAATTGGTAGTAGTCGTTGCGTTCGCGTCTGCCATCTTCTCTAAAACCGATGCGATCGTTCGTTTCCGTCGGTTCTAGTCCGATGACACCTATATTTAACGCATCTTCTATGGTGTCGTATGCCATAATTAATTTTTTTCTCCCGAATTTTGACCATAAAATACCACCACATTGCCCCGGAAATTCAGTCGCCATTTAACTGATCTGCCGCGTGGAAAAGTCTCAAATTTGAAGAACTACAAAAAATAGGGACAGCCGGCACTTTCGGATCACAACTGCTGAGGAACGGTTGAACTGATAGTCAATCCCCCCTTCGATGGCGATTGGGTGGACAATTCATGATGACACCACAATCCTAGCACGAATTTACGGAAAGGCAACCCGTTTTTACAAATAATGTTTGGGCGATCGCGTCGATGTCCGTTGCCGGCGAATAACGGTGGTGTTATCCGATGGAATCCAGACTGATGCGGAACTAAAATATACGGGAAACATCCACCACTATTGGGATGGGGAGAACTTCATCAATTTTACGCGATTTTTTACAAAAATTCACATTGGGGGTGGCGGGATGTGCAAAGGACTTTATCTCAGTATTTTCACGGTTGATTTAATGTCGTGCAACCCATAGGCTTCCCCCCCCAGCCGCCCCGAGGAGTCGAGGAGGAGGGGGGATTTAGCAAAAGCTCAGTGAGTCGATGCCAGCAGTCCCAGGCTCAATGAAGCAATGTTTAGACGGCGGAAAAATGCAAGTCGTAATTCGTCCCGTCGCCGGTGCTGTAGTAGCCGCTGACCGAGACAAAATAAGTGTCCGGCCCCAGAAGGGCAGAAATAGAACCCGTCTCGCCCGGTGCCACATCGACGTAAGAGTCGATTGAGTTATCGTCGATGTCATAATAGACCGAACTGCCGCTGGAGTCGTAAAGTTGCAGGGTGGCACTCTGACTCAAACCGGACAATTGAACGTTAACCGTGCGGTTGGCATCGAGGGTGAACTGGTAGTAGTCGTATTCGTCGATATCCCCGACCCAATCGTTAACGTTTTCCCCGGTCAAGATATCCACCGATCGCGCCGTGTCGAAAGTTTCGCCCGCCCCGTCTGGATGCGCTATGGCCGAGAGTTGCAAGTTGTAACCGGTGCTGGCATCCTCAACGCTGTTAACTTGGACAGTGTAAGTACCGGCTACCAGGTTTTGAGTAATCGCCTCGGCAACAGTCGTGAAATTGCTCGAACTAGCTACCCGATAACCTTCGCTATTATGCAAGGTCAAGTCGGCGTTGGCGCTCAAACCGCCGAGGCTGAGGCTGACGGTGGCATCTTCGGCGAGGGTGAACTGGTAGAAGTCTTCCTTGTCGCTCTCGATGCCGTATTGACTGCCGACAAAATCGGTAAACGTTTGCGTCGCACCCAAAGCGCCGATATTCTTGGTTTGAGGTTCGGTGTTGCCCACGAGGTTCGCTGGCGAGTAGGTCAGCGGGGTGGCGGACAAGGTGAAGTTGTAGTTGGTGTTGTCGCTACCCTGATAAACTAAGGCGTAATAAGTACCGCCTCCCAAACTCGCGGTAATCGCATCGTCAGTGGTGTCGCTGTTGTACGAACCATCGAGCAAATTTTGCTCGCTGTCGTACAGGTACAGGTCGGCGTTAGCTGCCAAACCGCTCAAATTCAAGCTGACGGAACTGTTGGGGCTGATGGTGAATTGATAATAGTCGTAGTCGTCAAGGTTGCCCACCCACTCGGGAATCGTTTGAGCGGCGCTAATAGCCCCCAAATTTCGGGCGGTTTCAAAGGTGTTGCCTGCCGTGTCAACAATAGCCGTCGCCGATGCAGTTAGGTTGTAATCTGCACCAGTAGTACCATCATCACTGTTGACCCGGACGTAGTAAGTACCCGGTTCTAGGGTCTGGCTAATGGCTTCATCGGCATTATCATAATTAGAGGAACCGTCAATCCAATATTGATCGCTGTCGTACAGGTACAGGTCGCCATTGCCGTTCATTCCCGTTAAACCGAGGTTGACGGTACTGGTTTCAGCGAGAGTAAAGCTGTAGTAATCGTTGGTGTCTAAACTCCCCACCCACTCCGTCTGGCTGGTGCTGCCCAGGGCACCGAGAGACAAAGCCGCGCTAAAGTCGTTGCCCACAGTATCCACTCGCGGAGTTGCCGAGAGTTGCAGGTCGTAGTTGGTATTGGCAGAAGAGTCGCCGACGGCGACAAAATAAGTACCCGGTTCCAAGTTGGTGGTAATGTTTTCATCGGCATTACCGGAATTATAGGAATAGGCTAAGTAGCTTCCCGTGTTGTCATAAAGTTGCAGATAAGCATCGCCACTCATTCCACCCAGATTAATGTTAACCGTGCTGTTGCCATCCACGGTAAACTGGTAATAATCGAGGTTGTCGATATCCCCCACCCAATCGCTGGCGGACTTGGGTTCGGCGAGACTGCCTAAATCTAAGGCTTTATCAGCCGTATCTCCGGCGCCGTTGTTCGGTAGGGACGTTCCAGTTACCTTGAGGTCGTAGGTCGTCTCGGCATTGTCAACGCTCTTAACCTCGATAAAATAAGTACCGGGAGCCAAGTTTTTGGTAATGTTTTCGTCCGCATTCTTGAGAGTATGCGACTCGGCGCTCCAGTATTCTTTGCTGTCATAAAGAGATAGATCGGCATTGGCGCTCAACCCCGTCAAATCGATTTTAACGGTGCTGTCGGTGTCCACCTGGAACTTGTAGAAGTCGTTCAAGTCCTCGTAGAAACCGTGGGGGTTGCCGACATATTCGGTTTTGGCGATCGCAGTGGAGCTCGCGGTACCAATATCCAGGGCAGTCTCGTAATTCCACCCGGTAATTTGCGGTGCTGGATAGCTTAAAGCCGGTGCCGAGATTTCCAAGTTATAAGGCGTGTTGGCATTGTAGTTCTCCACCTGAACGTAATAAGTCCCCGGCAACAACTTCTCGGAAATCGCCTCGTTCTTCTTGCCATTAAGAGTGGAACTCTCAATGCTATAGCCGTTTTTATCCAACAAATAGAGGCTGGCATTAGACCGCAACCCGGTCAAACTCAGGTTGAGATTGCTCTTCTGGTCGAGTTCGAGCTTGTAATAGTCGTTGTTGTCGTCGGAAACTCCGAAGAAATCTCCCACGAAGTCCGAGAAGGTCTGGGCTTTCTCGCCCACAACGCCAATGTCCCGGGCATTTTTCAATTCGCCACCGGCACTGTCGTCGGGTACCGCCCCCAGAGATAATGCTTTCTTAGCCGTGTTGTTGGTTTCGTTAACTTCCACGAAGGCGTTTTGGTCGTCGGCGATCGCCCCAATATAAAAATCAGTCAGGCCGCTGACGCTACTGGGCAAAGTCAGTTTCTTGCTCAGATTAGTTGTAGTATTACCCGCCAACTTCTTAACAGTGTCGGTACCCAGGAGGGTGTCGCTGGTGGTGACTTGATTATCTTCGGAGAAATAATAGCCCACTCGGAAAGTATCCGCAGTGGAACCGCCAGTATTACCCACCGTTAAGCTGACATTAAATTCCTCCCCAGGATTGACCGTTTCCCGATCAGTTGTCAAATTGCTGATACTCAAATCGTTGGGGATGTCAACACTGACCTTCTGACTGGCAGTATTATTCAGTTCATTATCCTCGGCAATAGCCCCCTGGCTATCCACAACGAAGCCCAAATAATAGTCACCGGCTCCCTGCCAGAATTTGTCCTCTCCGGCAGGCAAGGTCAATTGTTTGCTTAATTTCTTAGTATTTTTGCCACCGGAAAGAGACTTGACCTTGGCCGTCCCCAGAAGCAGATCGCTGCTATCTATGCCTTCATCATCGGACAAATAAAAGCCCACTTCAAAAGCATCAGCCTTGATATTGCCAGTATTATTGATCTGGTAATTTACCTTGACTTGTTCTCCGGGATTCAACCCATCTTTAACATCTAAAGCCCGGAATTTTAGGCTCGATAAATCCAGAGTTTCTCGGGTAACTCCCAAACTTAATTCGTAATCAGTTTTGGCGTTTTTACCCGGGAAAACAGCCACATAATAATCTCCCGGTTTCAGCTTCTGATCAATGCCTTCTGCCTTGGAGCCTTTGGCGGTAGATTTGTCAACTTCTTTGCCCTTAGCATCCAGCAAGAATAAATTAGCATCCTGCTTCAAACCATCCAAAGACAAGTTAACATTGGCTTTCTCGCTCAAGCTAAAACCGTAGTAATCTCCGGCATCTCGAAGGCTACCTTGTTTGAAACCAACCCGGTTCTTTTCTGCCACCTTATCTTGCAAATCAAGACTGCCCAATTGTTTAGCATTGGCAATATTATTAAAGTCATCATTGACCGGATTTGCAGTCACTCCCAAATTGTAGTTAGTTTTAACCTTGCCTCCATTTGGTTCGATGCCAATGTAATAATTTCCCGGCTGCAAAATTGCGTCGATAGTTTCGTTTCTCTTGCCTTTTTTATGCGATTCATCTATCAGCCGTCCGTCAGTTACCAACAAGGATAAATTAGCATCCCCAGTCAAACCGTCCAGAGTAATATTAACATCGCTCCTTTCCGCCAAACTGAAGTTATAAAAATCACCGACATCGCGGATATTCTTGGAAGATTCAAAACCTACTTTGTTTCGTTTGGTCACTTTTTTAGTTCCCAATTCTCCCAAATCAGTACCCGGCAAAGCGTCGTCCTGTTCTCCTATTTTCGTATTCCCAGAAACGCTCAATTTGTAGTCGGTACTGCTGCCACTGTTGGGTTTCACCTTGATGTAGTAAGTACCTTTATCCAGAATACTGCTAATTTCTTCTGGTTTTTTACCGTTTTCTTTGGAACTATAAATCAGAGTAGTTCCGTCTTTGTCGTACAGTTCTAAATCGGCATTTTGACTCAACCGGTCTAAGGTAATTGTTACGTCAGTTTCTTTGGTTAACTCGAATTTCCAGAAGTCACTGGTATCGACAAAACCCTTTTTCTTCAAACCAATATCGTCGGTTTTAGAAATCGGTTTTGCTTTCAGTTTGCCCAGATTTTTTCCGGGCAATTGAGCGTCGGGGTCGTCGATTTTATTGTCCGCATTCAAGGACAGGATATATTCGGAGCGATCGCTCCCTACCGGTTCGACTAAAGCATAATATTTACCCCGGTCTAAAATGGTGCTAATTTGTTCCACATCCTTGCCTTTATTGGCAGAACTGTAAAGCAAATCGCCCTTGCGACTTAACAGCTTCAAATCAGCATTTTGGTTGAGACCGTCCAGAGAAAGATTGACCTCGCTATCTTTCTTGAGGGTAAATTCATAATAATCTTTTTGGTCTCGTTTTCCTCCAACCTCAAAACCAATTTCGTCCCTTTGCTTATTCGGTTTTTTACGAAGGATTCCCAAATCATCCGCCCGTTTTAAAGTGCCATCGGGGTCGTCGATTTGATCCGAATCAAAACTCAGGCGATATTTGCTTTTAGCACGGCCTTGGGGTTCCACTTTCACATAATAAGTCCCGGCATCTAAAACCCCATCAATGATTTCCTTATTCTTGCCCTTACTTCGGGACTGATCGAGAATTGTTTTGCCATCATTATCAAGGAGTTCAATGTTGGCATCATCTTTGAGACCATCCAAGACAATATTTAAGTTATTGAACTTTTCTGTCAGGGTAAATTTATAGTAGTCACTATTGTCGCGAGTACCATTTTCATCAAACCCGATTTCGTCATTGAAGACCTTTTTGTTTTTACTTAAAGGCCCTAAATTTGTAGCTCCTTCGGGTTGACCATCAGCATCTTGTAAAATTGTTTCTGCCGTCAAACTCAAATCATATTTAGTTTTGGCATCTCCCTTGGGGTACACTCGCAAATAATAAGTTCCTCGATCTAATTCGACATCGATATTTTCTCGTTTCTTGCCGTTTTCTGTCGAGGAGAATAAAATTTCCTTTCCATCTCGATCTAGCAATTGTAGCTCGGCATTATCTTTGAGGTTATCTAGAACTACATTGACTTGGTTTGTTTGACCTGTCAGCTTAAATTTATAGTAGTCATTTTTGTCTTTTGACTTGCCCGCATTAAACCCAATATTGTCCCGGTGATTAATGGGGTCATTTCCGACTTTACCCAAGTCGAGAGCTTTTTTGGGAGTGTCCATAATTTTTCATATTACTCAACATAGTTAGAAGCTAACATAATTTTGGCTGAGTATATCTGATTTTGACAAAAATTTATATTTTTTATGCCCGGGTAATTTTCTTTACAAAACTTCGTGAATAAATGTAAACAAAATTCGTCGAAAATAAAAAATTTATTTAATTAAAATTATCAAAATAATTTGATTTATTTTTCGCGATATTATTTTTTATATTTTGTATTTTTACTAGGTCATGCTTTTCGATAAATTATGGTGTTCAACCCGGACAAGCAACAACGACCATCGGAAGCCGATCGCTCATCAATCGGCTAGATTGTCCCTGATCGAGTCCATATTTTCTCGATCCCGACCGTTTTTTAACTTTTTTTAAGTTTCCGCAAAGTTGCAGATTATTTGCAGAAAAAAGAGTAAACTTGTAAATAGAACGATCCGGACGACTGGTGCATCACAACAGTTGCAAGTATATTGCTGTTGCCGTTATTGAACTGTGAATTTTAAAGATCTGAGCGTGGCTTGTCAATCTCAAAAAGGATCTCAAAGTCAATCCCAACCCCCAAGGAGCCGAAATGACTTCCGTGGCTGGAAATTTCCCCTGGAGAGCGAAACCGTGTCACCAACCCCCCTAGAAATTCTGTGGACATTCGTTGCGTCTTTACCCCAGGCGGCGGTCGTCAGTCGGCTCGATGGCACTATCCTTTACTGTAACCCGGTTTGGCTCCACCTGGGACGGTGGAATCCTGATCGGGTGGTCGGGAATGCCGAATCTTCGCTCTACGGACGCCCCGAAGATTACCGGCGACTCCGCGATCGCTTCGGGGCGGGGGAGGCGGTGGAAAATGTGGAGGTGACGGTGAGACGGGGGAACGGCGACACGGTGTCGGTCCGAGTCACGATGCGATCGCTCCCCCTCGACCCGGAGCCCCTCGTCCTCAGTATTTTTACGGACACCGACACCGTTCCGGAACCCCGGACGCCCGGCCGCACCCGAACCTTGGAGAGCCACCAGGCCGCGGTGGCCCGGTTCGGACAGATCGCCCTCACCCTCCCGGACCCGGACACCCTGATCGAAGCGTCGGTGGCCCAAGTCACCCAAACTCTGAATGTCGATCGCTGTATGGTGTTGGAGTTACTCCCCAACCGCCAGGTGTTTTTGCTGCGCTCCGGCGTCGGCTGGCAACCCGGACTCGTCGGGAGCGCCCAAATCAGTGCCGGCCCGACATCCCAGGCGGGTTACACCCTGCGGCGGGCAGAGGCGGTGAAGGTCCGAGATCTGCGGGTGGAAACCCGATTTCCCGGCACGCCACTCCTGCACAACCACGGCATTGTCAGCGGCCTGAGCGTGGTCATTCCCGGCCCCCCCGGAGATCCTTCCAGCCCCTGGGGGGTGTTGAGCGTCCACACCCGCAGCCCCCGGGACTTCACCGCCGACGAGGTTCACTTCCTCGAAGCGATCGCCCACATCCTGGGCACGGCGATCGAGCGACACCGGGCCGACGAACGGCTCCGCCTGATGGAGCGGGCGATCGACGCGAGCCGCAACGGCATCATCATCACCGACGCCACCGCGCCGGATAACCCCGTCATCCTCGCCAATACGGGCTTCGAGCGGATGACGGGCTATTCCAAACAGGAGGTGATCGGCCAGAATTGCCGGTTTCTGCAGGGGGACCAGAGCGACCCCGAGACGATCGCGCGACTGCGGGAGGCGATCGAAGCGGGGAGGGAATGCCATATCGAAGTCAAAAATTATCGCCGGGACGGGAGCGCCTTCTGGAACGAACTCTCCATCTCCCCGGTATACAATAGCCAAGGGTTCCTCACCCACTTCATCGGCATCCAAACCGACATCAGCGATCGCAAACAATCCGAAGCCGCCCTGGTGTCAAAATCCGCAGCCCTGGCCAAGTTCAGCGACCAACTCAAGCAACTGCACCGCCTCACCACCCGCCTCTACCCCAGTTTGGAAGCCCGATTTCAAGATTACCTGCAAACCGGGTGCGAACTGCTGCAAATGCCCGTCGGTTTGATTGCCAGCGCGGACGGAGAAACCTATACCCTGCAATTTATCCACGCCGAGAAGAACATTTTAAAGCCCGGTCAAACCCTCCCCCCAGAAGAAACCTTCTGCATGGAACCCATCCGCGCCCAAACCACCATTCTCCAACTCCAAGCCGGCGGAAATTCCCGTCGGAAGCCCCAACAAGCCGACGGGTGCTTCCAACTCGAATCCTATATCGGAACGCCGATCTGGGTGGGCGATCGCATCTACGGTGTGTTGAGTTTCGCCTCGCCGCAACCCCGGACGACCCCATTTCAACCGCCGGATCGGGAGATCGTGGAACTGATGGCCCAGGGTTTGGGGAACTTCCTCGCCGCCCAGGAGATCGAACGGCAACGGCGGCGGACGGAAAAAGCCCTGCGGGAAAGCGAGGAACGCTACCGGATGTTGGTGGAACTGTGCCCCGACACCATCGCCATCCACTGCGATCGCCGTCTAGTGTATATCAACCCCGCCGGCGTCGAACTCCTCGGCGCCCAATCTTCCCAGGAGCTCATCGGCCGTTCCATTTACGATTTCGCCCATCCCGACTACATCAGGGCGATCGTCAAACGGCTCAAACGGATGGAACTTGACGGACGCCCCGCCCACCTCATGGAACAGCAACTGATCCGCCTGGACGGGCAAATTGTCGATGTGGAGATCGCCGGAATTCCCACCCGCTACGACGGACACGAAGCCGTCCAGATCATCATCCGCGACATCAGCGATCGCAAAAAAGCCGAAGCTCAACTGCTCCGAGCCGCCTACTACGACACCCTCACCCAATTGCCCAACCGCAGTTTGTTCAACCAAAAACTCGCCGAAGCCCTGCAAAAATCCAAACAGGACCCCGACTATCAATTCGCCGTCCTGTTCCTGGATCTGGATCGCTTCAAGGTCGTCAACGACAGTTTGGGCCACCTGGTCGGCGACAGTCTGCTCGTCGAAATTGCCCACCGACTGGAAGCCTGCGTGGGGGCCTCCCACAGCATCGCCCGACTGGGGGGGGACGAATTCACGATCCTGCTCGACGGGATTTCGAGTCCCCGCAAGGCGATGGAATGGGCCGAAAAAATTCACGGGGAACTCACCATGCCCTTTTATATCGAAGGTCACGAAATTTTTACCACCGCCAGCATCGGCATCGTCCCGAGTCGCGGACCGGCGACGGAGGCGGGGGAGAGTCCCAAAGATTACCACTGTCTGCTCTACAACAACCCGGAGGATTTCCTGCGGGATGCCGACATCGCCATGTACCACGCCAAAGAACAGGGAAAGGCGCGCTCGGAGGTGTTCGATTTGTCGATGCACACCCAAACCCTCGCCCTCCTGCAATTGGAAACCGACCTCAGACAGGCCGTGTTCGGATCTCGCAAACCCTCCGAAATGCCCGACCCGATGGCGAATTCCGACTCCGCGACTGTCGCCCTCGCCGCCGACGGGGTGACGGCCAACCGGTCTGCGCTCCCCGCCTTCTCCCCCCAACTCCCGGCCCTCAGCGATTTTGTCATCCACTACCAACCCATCGTCTCTCTGCTCACGGGCCGTATCGTCGGGTTTGAAGCCCTGGTGCGGTGGATGCACCCGAGACGGGGACTGGTTTCCCCCGTCGAATTTATCCCCGTTGCCGAGGAAACGGGACTGATCGTGCCTTTGGGGGCCTGGGTGTTGGAAGAGGCCTGCCACCAGCTCGCCAGTTGGCAAGATCAGCTCAAAAGTTGGAATTGGGAGCGGTATTCGGCTAGTTCCGACCTGACCGTCAGTGTCAATTTGTCCGGGAAGCAACTCAACCAACCCAATTTGATCGCGGAAATCGACGAGATTTTGGCGAAAACGGGCTGCGACCCCAAAAGTTTGAAACTTGAAATCACTGAAAGTATTCTCGTGGAAAATTTCCGCACTTCTCTGATCGCCTTGGCCCAGCTTAAAGCTCGGAACATTCACTTGGCGATCGACGATTTCGGTACGGGATATTCGTCTTTGAGTTATTTGCACCAATTCCCGTTGAAGAGTTTGAAAATCGATCGCTCCTTCGTGAGCCGACTCGATGAAAAATCCAGCGCCTACGTCGGGGAGTACAATCAGCCCCAGCAAATTATTAAGGCGATCGTTTCTCTGGCTCACAATCTGGGTTTGGAAGTGACGGCGGAGGGCATCGAAACTCGCAAACAGATGCAGTTCCTCCACCATCTCAGATGCGACTACGGCCAGGGGTATTTGTTCGCCAAACCCCTGCCCCCGGAAGAGGCTACCCAACTGCTGTTAAATTCCGCGATCGCACACAATCTGAAGAACAATTAACAATTAACAATTAACAATTAATAATTATGCCATCAACACGACTCCCGACTCCCGACTCCCGACTCCCGACTCCCGACTCCTGGCGATCGCAAATTGTTAAATTTTGTTAAATTTGTCGCTGCGGCGACGAATTGGGTTGACAACACGGGGGCGGCGGGGTAGGATATTGACATACTCCCCCATAATGGGAGTGGTTGAAAAAATATTA
This sequence comes from Lyngbya sp. CCY1209, assembly GCF_055795065.1. Lineage (NCBI taxonomy): Bacteria > Bacillati > Cyanobacteriota > Cyanophyceae > Oscillatoriales > Microcoleaceae > Lyngbya > Lyngbya sp. CCY1209. Next base: position 14,080 of record NZ_JAYFER010000556.1, on the reverse strand, counting down.
TTTTTAGCACCACTCCCATTATCCCATAATATACCTCAAATCTTTTCAAAACACAAGCGTTTCCCCAAAAAAAATCGCCGCCGCCGCATCCAAAAAATTAAAAAAAATCAATTGAGAGCTCACCCGACAGGGCAAAATAAGAGCGAGGACACTGAGGAAACAACTCGATGCAACTGATTTTGTATAGCAAACCGGACTGCCACCTGTGCGAGGGGTTGCAGGAGAAACTAGAAGAAATTCAGGCGGACGGGGAGAGTTCCTGTCGGTTTGACCTGGAAATTCGCGATATCACCACCCGGGACGAGTGGTTTCGCGCCTACCAATACGAAGTCCCCGTGCTCCACAAGCAGCGGGATGCCACGTCCGCCGAAGAACCGATTCCCCGGCCATCCCCCCGGATTTCGGCCAAACAGTTGGAACATATGTTACAGAAACATTTGTGAAAATTTGATTAAGAATGAATTCACATCTCGAATTGTGAGGAGTTGCTGACGTTGAAACTCAAAGAATTACTCGACCCCAATTTGTTGCCCCCCGAGTCCCACCCCGCCCTGGAGGTGGAAGTCACCGGTTTGGCGACCAATTCCCACGCCTGCAAACCGGGCGACCTGTTTTTGGGGATGCCGGGAACCCGGGTGGACGGGGGTGATTTCTGGCCCGGTGCGATCGCATCCGGTGCGGTGGCGGCGATTATATCGGAGTCCGCCTTCGAGAAAACGCCACCCCAAGGCGAGGGTGGGGAGGTTCCCTGGGTGATTCCCGCCGCGGACATGATCCGAACTTGTGCCGAAATTGCCACGGCATTTTACAACCATCCCGCCGGCACCCTCAAGTTGGCGGGGGTGACGGGGACCAACGGCAAAACCACCACCACCCACCTGATCGAATTTCTCCTGGCTAATGCCCAAAAACCGACGGCTTTGTTGGGGACCCTCTACACCCGCTGGCCGGGGTTTCAGGAAGTGGCCGTGCACACCACCCCCTTCGCCGTGGAGCTCCAACAGCAGTTGGCGGATGCGGTGGCGGCGGGGTGCGAGTTCGGGGTGATGGAGGTCAGTTCCCACGCCCTGCACCAGGGGCGGGTTTTGGGCTGTCCGTTCCAAGTGGCGGTGTTCACGAATTTGACCCAGGACCACCTAGACTATCATCCGACGATGGAGGATTATTTCGAGGCGAAGGCCCTGCTGTTTAATCAAGATTACCTGCAAGGCAAGGCGGTGATTAATGCGGATGATGCCTACGGACGGCGGTTGATGGAACGGTTGGAGAGCGATCGCGTTTGGAGTTACAGTATCGATAACTCGACGGCTGATCTGTGGGCGTCCGATCTGGTTTACGGACCGACGGGGGTGAAGGGGGTTTTGCACACTCCGGCGGGAGAGGCGGAATTTAGTTTGCCTCTGGTGGGTCAGTATAACCTCTCTAACCTGCTGGCGGCTGTGGGGGCGGGTTTGGCCCTGGGCTTGGATTTGGCGGGGATGGCGACTTGTTTGCCTTCATTTCCGGGGGTTCCGGGGCGGATGGAACGGGTGCAGATTGCCCCGGATCAGGAAATTAGCGTTATCGTGGATTATGCCCACACGCCGGATAGTTTGGAGAATCTGTTGAAGGCGTCCCGTCCGTTCATTCCGGGTCGGATGATCTGCGTGTTCGGCTGCGGGGGCGATCGCGATCGCACCAAACGCCCGAAAATGGGGAAAATTGCCGCCGAACTGGCTGACGTGGCGGTGGTGACGTCGGACAATCCCCGCACGGAAGATGCCGATCGCATTTTGGCGGATATTCTCGCCGGAATTCCCCCGGAAGTGAAACCGATTGTGATCGGCGATCGGGCCGAGGCGATCCGCACTGCTATTTTAGAAGCAAAACCGGGTGACGGGGTGTTGATCGCCGGGAAAGGTCACGAAGATTATCAAATTCTCGGGACTGAAAAGGTGCACTTCGACGATCGCGAACAGGCGCGAAAAGCCCTGGGCGATAAATACTGTCGGGTGTAGATTTTCTGTCGGGGTGGGGACGGGAAGATCGAGGTCAAATTCGGATATTTTTTCCCAACCCGCCCCGATAATTTATAGCAGTGCGCGATCGTGTCGTTACCAGCTCTAGAAACGGGAGTAGGGAGTCGGGAGCCCTTGAAAACTCAAAGCCCCTCTGAATCGAGGTTTTGAAATTTTTTTGGTCTCCTCGATTTGTAAACACACGAGCGCGCACTGCTATATCACAGCAACCGAAGTGACGGACAAAATATCAATCCATTCAATATTATTAATTTCAGGGACGTTAATTCCTTGCAACTTTCCAGCTTCTACTTCTTGAAACACTGCGGTTGGAGTTTTAACTGTGCCATATAATTTTTGCAGTAATTGCAAGTGTCCGACTTGATGAAGATTAGGATACATAATAACCGACGGTTTAAGCTTTTCCAGCCGAGTGCTTTTTGAAATGCGGGGAAAGGAGAAGGAGCGATCGCCCAAATCTGTAGGGGCGCAAGGCTTGCGCCCGATATGATATTCTCACCTTGAGAAACGCGATAGGTGCGCTATCGCGGATCGCAATTTTCCAGCGCCACCCCGGAACAGGTCCGCTTCATCAACCCAGTGAGCACCTTACCCGGCCCGACTTCGATCGCCTTTTCCACGCCTTCTTCGGGCAGTTGCAGGCAGATTTCCCGCCAGCGCACCGAACCCGTCATCTGTTTGACGAGGCGCTGTTTCAGCGTCGCCGCATCTGTGGCGGGGGTGGGGTCTACATTGGAGAGCACGGGAACCTTCGCCGCCGCGAACTCGACGGACTCCAAAACTTGCTCGAATTCCGCCGCCGCCGGGGCCATCAGGGGGGAGTGGAAGGCGCCGGAAACATTCAGTTTCACCACCCGCTTCGCCTTGACGTTGGCGATGAGGGTATCGACGGCCTCCGGCGTCCCCGAGATCACCACCTGGGCGGAACTGTTGTCGTTGGCGAGGACGACATTTTCGGTTTCTTGCAATTGCGCGTGCAGTTGTTCGGCGTTGAAGCCAATCAGGGCGGCCATCTGTCCTCCGGCGGCAGCGTCCATCAATTCAGCGCGGCGCTTGACGAGTCGCAACCCGGCTTCAAAATCGAACACTTCGGCGGCGTAGAGGGCGACGTATTCCCCCAAACTGTGGCCGGCGACGATATCGGGGGACTGGCCTTGGGATTTGAGGGCATCCACCAGGAGGCTTTCCACCACATAGAGACAGGGTTGGGTGTAGAGGGTGCGGGAGAGTTTGTCTTCGTCACTCTGGCACAACTGGGGGACGGACCAGCCGAGGATTTCGGTGGCCCGGTCTAACTTGGCTTTGGCCGGGGGTAAATCGAACAAGTCTGCGCCCATGCCGACGGCTTGGGAGCCCTGGCCGGGAAATACCCATGCTGTTTTAGTCATTTGTGTCTCAAAAAATGCTGCAATGCAGGAAGAAGAGAAGGCAATCGTCAAGAGGCAACAGGCAATAGGGAGAAATAGATTTCACGGTCTGGGGTTGAGATGCGATCGCAATTCCCGACTCCCTAATACCGCCTCAAATTACCGCCCCCATTCAAAGATGGCGGCGCCCCAAGTCAAACCGGCTCCAAATCCTGCGGTGGCGATTGTATCACCCGATCGCACCTTTCCGGATCGCACCGCTTCATCCAGGGCGAGGGGGACGGAGGCGGCGGAGGTGTTGCCGTATTCGGCCAGGTTGCTGATCACTTTCTCCGGGGGGATTTTCAGCCGTCCGGCCACCGCGTCCAGAATGCGCTGGTTGGCTTGGTGGAGGATGAGCCAGTCAACTTGGTCGGCGGTGCGATCGGCGCGAAACAGGGCTTTTTCGACGACTTCCGGGACTTTTTTGACGGCGAACCGGTAGATGTCCTGGCCGTTCATGGTGATGGGGTGAAACCTGCCCTGGCCGATGGTGACATCCGGTGTCAGGGTCTTGGGTTCGGGTTGATAGGCCAGATTCAGGGAACTATTTTGGCTGCCGTCGCTTTTGAGTTCAAATCCCAACAGGCGATCGCGATCGCTCCCCTGCAGCACCACCGCCCCGGCCCCATCTCCGAATAAAATACAGGTGCGGCGATCGGACCAGTCCACCCAGCGGGAGAGGATGTCCGCCCCCACTAACAAGACATTTTGATAGACTCCGGTGCGGATAAACTGGCCGGCCGTCACCAGGCCGAACACGAACCCGGAACAGGCTGCCGTCAGGTCGAAGGCCACCGCCCGGGTGGCGCCGATGCGGGCTTGGATTTGGCTGGCACTGCCAAACAGGTCGTCGGCCGTGGAGGTGGCCAGGATAATCAGGTCGAGGTCGCCCGGGTCGAGGCCGGCCATCGCGATCGCCTGGAGGGATGCCTCCGCGGCTACCTGGCCGAGTGTCACCTCCGGAGACGCCAAGTGTCGGCGGCGGATGCCGGTGCGGGAGGTAATCCAGTCATCCGACGTCTCGACGAGTTGGGACAATCCGTGGTTGTCCAGCGAAAGGGACGGAACTGCCGATCCGCTACCTGTAATCGCAATGCCTGTGGTTGTCATGTAACTTGATATCAATTTTTTGGAATCTCAATGGGGGCGATAGAGTTATCTTCCCACATCCCTGGGGTGCGGCCCGATGCGCCAGCCCCGACACCGGGAGCGTCTCAACTCACGGTTTCCGACTCCGGGCTGTTCGCCACCCGTTCTTGGTGCTTCTGATACTGGCGGTCGATGCGATCGATCACGTCGTTGTTGACCGCATCCCGGGCCATGCGGATGGCATTGCAGATGGTCGGGGCTTTGGAGGAACCGTGGCTGATGATGCAAATTCCCGCCACCCCCAACAGCAAGGCGCCGCCGTGTTCGACGTGATCGACCCGCTGCTTGAACCGCTTCAGACTGGGCATCAGCAGGGCCGCCCCCAGTTTCGCCTGCAGGCCGGAAGACAATTCTTCCCGCAGCAATTGTAAGACCACCTCCCCCACCCCTTCGGCAAATTTCAACAGTACATTGCCGACGAAGCCATCGCAGACCACCACATCAAATTTTCCGGTCAGCACATCCCGCCCCTCGGCATTTCCGGCGAAGGAGATCAGGGAATTTTCTTGCAGCATCTGGTGAGTCCGCACGGCCTGGTCATTGCCTTTGGTGGGTTCTTCCCCGATGTTGAGAAGTCCGACCTGGGGATTTTCGATGCCGAGGACGTAGCGGCTGTAAATCGTCCCCATGACGGCGAACTGCTCCAGAAATTTGGGACGGCAATCCACGTTCGCCCCCACGTCCAAGATCAGGACGGGGGAGGAGGGGAGCATCGTCGGCAGGACGGCGCCGATGGCGGGGCGATCGATCCCGCGAATTCGCCCCACCCGCAGCAGAGCTGCGGCCATCGCCGCCCCGGAGTGGCCGGCCGACACGACGGCATCGGCTTTTTTTTCTTTCACCAAATTCATGGCAACATTGATAGAGGCCTTGGGTTTGCGCTTGAGCGCCCCGAGTGCCTCTTCGTGCATTTCGATCGCCCCTTCGGCGGGGACAATTTCCGGAGTTGGCGAGCCGGTGTGGTGATGCTTGAGGGTGGCTTCGATCGCCTGGGGATCTCCCACCAGTACGACGTCCACCCCAAATTTTTCCCGTGCCATCAGCGCTCCGGCAACTACTTCGGCGGGGGCATGATCCCCACCCATAGCGTCAATTGCAATTCGTGCGCGAGTTAAGCCCATTGACCAAAGTTAGAGAAACCTTCAAAATTTTACCGGAAAATTGGGTCTAAAGCCTCGCCCCTTCGACTCGGCTCAGGGCAAGCCTTCGACTCGGCTCAGGGCAAGCCTTCGACTCGGCTCAGGGCAAGCCTTTGAGGGCGACTTGATTTTTCAACATCTGCTAGAATTAAAAAAACAGCATTCTTTTTTAAGAGCGGCTCTCCGGATGTTCAATCTCACCTACTCGTATCGGCTCCAACTCAATCGGCAACAGGAACAGACCTATTCCGAGTGGTTGGAAACCTCTCGCCCGGTCTGGAACTTTGCTTTAGCCGAACGGAAAGATTGGTATCGCTCCCGGAGTTGCCCGATCAACACCTGTTCCCTGCACTCGGAGTATATCATCCCGGCGGATGCACCCCGCCCGACATTTGCCCGCCAGTGCAAGGCCTTGACGAGCGCCCGCCAACAGAACCCGTTTCTGCAACGGGCCCACTCTCAAATGTTGCAGCAAGTTCTGCGACGGATGGAAAAAGCCTTCGTGTCCATGTGGGAAAGCGGTCACGGTTTCCCCCGGTTCAAAAAACCCGGAAGGATGCGATCGCTACTATTCCCCCAACTCGGGAAAGATCCCATTCAGGGCAACCGGGTCAAACTGCCCGGGGTGGGATTGGTGAAAATGCGGATGTCCCGCCCGATTCCCGATGGGTTTGTCGTCAAACAAGCCCAGGTGGTGAAAAAAGCGTCGGGGTGGTATGTGTTGCTCACCCTTCAATGTGATGTCGATTGTCCTGATATCATACCCCACGGGGAAGCCTTGGGAATCGATGTCGGACTGAGTCATTATCTGGCCACATCGGCGGGTGAAATCGTGCCAAGACCCCGTTTTTTCGGAACACTCCAACGCCAGCTGCGATCGCTGCAACAAAGAGCGTCCCGAAAGAAGAAAGGGTCGAACAACTGGCGTAAAGCTCATCTTAAAGTGGCCAGATTGCACGAACACATCCGCAATACCAGGCGGGATTTCTTCTGGAAACTGGCTCACCGCCTCTGCGACGGGGTGGGGATGATATTCGCCGAAAACCTCAATTTCAAGGCGTGGGCGCGGGGAATGTTTTCCAAGCACACCCTCGACGCGGCTCACGGCGAATTTCTGCACATCCTGAAGTGGGTTTGTTGGAAGCGGGGGGTTTTCTATGCCGAAGTGAAACCCGACGGGACTTCTCAGACCTGCCCCAACTGTGGGATTCACACGGGTAAAAAAGAGCTTTCGGTCCGCGTCCACGATTGCCCCGAGTGTGGCTACCGCACCGACCGCGACGTAGCCGCGGCCCAGGCGATCGTGAAGCGAGGACTTGCAGCCGTGGGACACACGGTGAAGATGCTTGGCGAGGGGTTAAGTGGCCGCTCCCCGAGGACCCAAGAATCCCCGTCCCTTTAGGGCGGGGAGTGTCAACCATTGCCCATGTCCCAACCCTGCGTATCGTATTGGAGGAAAGTGTCTTGGAGGAAAGTGTCGCGCCATGTTAGATGTGTTTAGTTCCGGGATGATGTCCGTATGGTTGGAAATGGCCGGGGTCGATCGGGATCGATTCAATGCGACGACCCGGCAGTTTTGGGAAGGGGGACTCTCGGAGGTGCTCTGGCTCGATCGCCCTGACCCGGTGGCGGAGGCGATCGTCGAGGAGTACCTGAATCGCTTGGCCCGCCGGGGGTTGTCGTCCCAGGTGCAGGGGGTTTGGATTCAGGGGGGGCCGTTTGCCCTGGCCGGCAACGTCGGGGAAACGCCCCTGCCGGCGGCTTCGATTACCAAGGTCGCCACGTCTCTGGCGGCTTTGCAAACCTGGACGCCGGACTACCAGTTTGAAACCCTGGTCGCGGCTACCGGACCGGTGGAAAATGGGGTGCTGCGGGGGGATCTGGTGATTGTCGGGGGCGACAACCCGTTTTTTGTCTGGGAGGAGGCGTTTACCCTGGGAAATGCCCTCAATCAAATGGGCATCCGGCAGGTGGCGGGGAATTTGGCGATCGCGGGCAATTTCTCGATGAACTACGAATCGGACCCCCAGGTGGCGGGAAATTTCCTCCGCCAAGCCCTGGATTCGAGCCAGTGGACGGCCGAGGCCGAAGATCAATACGCCCGTCTGGCGTCGGGGTTGCCCAAACCCCAGGTGGAAATTGCCGGGTCCGTCACGGCGACCGCGCCCCCGCAAAATTTGCCACCTTTAATCCGCCACAAATCCCTCCCCCTGGCGGAGATTATCAAACAGATGAATATCTACAGCAACAATCCCATGTCGGAGATGTTGGCCCAAAGCGTGGGGGGGGCGGTGGTGGTCCGCCAAAAAGCGGCGGCGGCGGCGGGGGTCCCGGTGGAAGAAATTCGCCTGATCAATGGTTCCGGTTTGGGCCACGAAAATCAAATCTCCCCCCGGGCGGCAACGGCGATGTTTGCGGCTTTAGATCGCTACCTGCGGGATACGGATTTGACGGTGGCGGATCTGTTCCCGGTGTCGGGGCGGGATCTCGGGACCCTGGAATTTCGCAATATCCCCAAATCTTCGGCGGTGAAAACGGGGAGTCTGTTTGATGTCAGTGCCCTGGCGGGGGCGTTGCCGACTCGCGATCGCGGCGTGGTCTGGTTCGCCATCATCAACCGCGGCACGGGCTTGGACGGCCTGCGGGACGAGCAAGATTGGCTGCTGCAACAACTGGTGAATCAGTGGGGAACGCCGGAAATTTTGCCCGTCGCCCTACAAACCCACATCGACGGCCGCCGTCCGGCATTGGGAGATCCCCGGCGGATCGAGATCATTGATAATTGACAATTGATAATTGATCATTTTCAATTGTCTATCCCACTCTCATAGGAGATCATAATTGAGATGAAAAAACAATGGTTAATTGTTAATTGTTAATGGGATATTATCAGGAACGCGATCGCCAGATTACGAATTACCGGATGTTTCGGTTGGGGGGGACGGGGTTATCGTTTCGCGGGCCGTCCCCGAAAACGTCGGATTCCGGGGCCTATTTTACCTGTTTGGGGGCGGCCCAGACGTTCGGGTGTTTCTGCGATCGCCCCTATCCCACGCTGCTGGAAAGTGGGTTGGATTTGCCCGTTTTGAATTTGGGATACGGCGGGGCGGGTCCGGCTTTTTTTCTGAAACATTCCGCCCTGATTGATTATATCAATCGGAGCCGGTTCGCGATCGTGCAGGTGATGTCCGGCCGCAGCGAGAGCAATTCCTTGTTTGAAACCGGGGGGTTGGAGTATTTGAAGTGGCGGTCCGACGGCCGGCAGATGGGCTCGGAACCGGCCTATCAGGAGTTGTTGGAAACCCGCGATCGCGATTTTGTCCGCATGGTGGTGGCGGAAACCCGCCGCAATTGGGTGACAAACTATCAATTATTATTGACCGAAATTCGAGTCCCAAAAATTCTGTTTTGGTTTTCCGAGCGGGGGCCGGATTATCACGAAACCTTCGACAATATTTATTGTTTGTTTGGCAAGTTTCCCCACTTAATCAATCGGGATGCTATCGCCAAAATTAAACCCTTTTGCGACGATTATATCGAGTGTATTTCCGACCGGGGAATGCCCCAGCTACTCATCGACCGATTCACCGGCGATCCCACCCCCCTCAATTTGGCTTATCAGCGCCCGGATTTGGGGGATAAAACCTCTTTTTACAACAATTATTACTGTGCCCCGGAAATGCAGCGAGATGCGGCGAAAAGCCTGATATCAGCCTGTAAAAAGTATGTGTAGTTGGGGCGACAGCAATTCGGGTCATTCGGAAAATTTGACCCCGGAGACACGGGGGACAGGGAGCGATTATATCGCCAACCTCTCTTGTTACAGCAAATCCCCATCGGGCTTTAGGGCGATCGCCTCCTGCCAATTTTGTTGCATCATCTGGGTGGTGGTTTGTTGGTGGAGACGCAGGACTTCGGGGTTGAAATTGGGGGCAGGTGACATTTGAAAAACGGCGGGGATGGTGTAGGATTGTACGATATATATATGAGATGATTCTGGCCTGGGCGATCGCCGCTCATTCCCAATCAAATTTTCGCCCCAAAAATTCCTCCAACTTCTGATTGTGGGGGCGGAAAAATTCGGCAAGGGATTGGCGGATGCTTTCGGGTATTTTAGAATAAGAACCCGCCGTATATCGAGGGTATTCGGGTAGGGGATGATCCGGAAGTTCCAAAAACTCGAAGACTTGTTTTAACGTCTCCTGGGGGTGGGCGTACAAATCCTCGCTTTTGAGGATCAACATCTGTTCGGCGGGAAAGCGACTCATCCATTTTTCGAGAAAATAGACGTACATTCCCCGCAACAAATAACCGTATTGAGTCATCCAAAATTGGCGTTCCGCCAGGGTGAGATCGTCTAAAGTATCGATAATGGCAATTTCGTCGGCGATCGCCTGTTCGAGGCTGCGGTGTTCTCTCCCCATCCAATTGACGTGATCTTGGTATTGGGAAAACGCGCGATCGACGGGATTTCGGAGGATAAAAATGAGGCGGACATCGGGGAACGCTTCGTACAGGCGATCGCACACCCTGCCGTCCACCATGTAACTGGGACTGGCTTCCCCCGTGATAAAATTGCCCCCCTCGGGAAGGGGCGGAAAGTGGGAAATATACCAATCCAAACCCCGGTAATATTGCCAGATAAAGAAATCGACTTCTTTATGAAGGTTGGGAATAACTCGGGGATGGTGGCAGAGATATTCGTAAAGGGATGTCGTCCCGCCTTTTTGGGTCCCCAAAATCAGAAAATTTGGCTTTTTTACGGATGCCGATTCCCAGTGATTTTGGAAAAAGTCTGGGCGGAGAGATTTTGTTTTTTGCAGCATCCCTTCTTGGTAAATCGAAATCGCCTCTTCTTTGCGATTAATTTGGGTGAGTAAATCGCCGTAATTGATGTAGGGTTCGGGACAGTCCGGTTCCGCAGAAATTGCCCGTTTGTAACCGTCCGCGATCGCCTCGATTTGTTCGGGTTTGAGTTGGACAAAGCTGTAAGTTCGCATATGCCGCAACTTCAAATAAGCCGTCTGTTCGTCCGGTTGGACTCGGATCGCGTCCAGATAGGCGGCAATTGCCCCGTCAATATTGTGATTTTGCAGCAGGGCATCTCCGAGGCGAATGTGGGCTTCGGGAATCTCACCGTCGATGCCGATCGCCTGCCGATAAGCCGCGATCGCATCGTCAATTTTACCCTGTTTGAACAGGCAGTAACCCAAGTGGTTGTAAGACCAAAAACAGTCCGGATTGAGGGCGATCGCCCGGTTGAATTCATCCGCCGCCTCCTGCCACTTTCGCTGTTTTAACAATGCCAAACCCAGGCCGTAGTATCCCCAAGAATAATCGGGGCGATCGGCAATAGTCTGTTGGTAAATGGCGATGGCATCTTCGTAGTTTCCGCTCAATAAAGCAGCTTCCGCACCGCCGTTTTCTCTGGCTAAAATATCGGCGATCCGCTGGTGGGCTTCCGGCCGTCCGGGGTCGATCGCGATCGCTTCCCGGTACGCCGCGATCGCCTCTTCCCGACGTTCTCGTTTTAACAGTAAATCCCCCAAATGAAAGTTTGACCAATAGAAATTGGGGTTCAATTCGATGTCTTTTTGATAGGCTGCGATCGCCTCTTCCTCCCGCCCCACGCGGGCTAAAATTCCCGCCAGGTGGTCGTAAGCCCAGGAAAACTCGGGGTTCAATTCGATCGCCTTCTGATAGGCTGCGATCGCCTCTTCGTTTCGATTTTGGGCGGCGAGAGCTTTTCCCAAACCGACGTGATAGATAAAGACATCTGGCTCAGATTTTACCGCATTTTGATAGGCAGAAATCGCCGATTCTAATTGATTGTTTTGACTGTAAATTTCGCCGAGCTTGTAGTGGGTCGAAGCCCATTTCGGATCGGTGGCGATCGCCCTTTCATAAACAGAAATGGCGGCATCAGTTTGACCGTTCTCAGAAAAGGTATCCCCGACGAGCAAACACAACTCCAGGGGGACAGAATCGAGGGTTTTGCCCAGTTTTTCGGCGATGGAAATGGGGCGATCGAGATAAGACCAAATCCCCGCCAAGTTATTGTAAGCCGGAGTCAAATCCGGGTCGAGTTGCAGGGCTTCCCAATAACAATCCGCCGCCCGATCCCACTGCTGGCGTTTGACAAATAAGTTGCCCAAATACAGGTAAACTTGGGGCTGATTTGTATCCAAAGATAGGCCGCGTTCGTAATACTGCTGGGCGGTGTCTAATTCTCCGAGAATTTGGTGAGTATCTCCCAAGGTTTGATAGGCCGGGGCAAAATTGGGATCGCGTTGCAGAATGTCGCGACAGATAGCGATCGCCTCCGGATATCGTTTTTGGCTGAAAAACTGTCGGGCGCGTTCGTGGGTGGTGGAGAGGTCGAAATTATCGGAAGCCGGCATTCGTAATTTCGTTTTTTATCCTAAAATTTACAGAGAATTTTCGCTCTTAGCTCGGGTGTTTCTGACAATTTAGGCGATCGCCCCCCGAGCTGTCAATCCCATTGAAATTATATCGTCGTCGCCCCACGTTCCAAATTGGCTTTGACCCGTTCCAAAAATGTCCGCGATCGCTCCAGATCGGCCTCGGCCCGCCGCAATTTGTCGGGGAGATCGGCTTCGGACAATTCGGGAGAATCGGCATCAGACAACCGAAGCCGCCCGAAAATCAGGGCGGTGTCATCCCGCAAAACGGCCTGCAGGGTCAATTCTTCCTCGCCGGACACTTCCCCCAAATTGACAGTTCCCTTGAAGCCACAAACCCCCGCCGTCGGGCGATCGGGGTAGACGGCAGCGACATCGGGCCGGGGGTCGCTGACGGAAATTGTCCGCAAAATGCGATCGCCCCGAATCACTTCCACCGCGATGGCCGGGGCGTTTTTCCCCAACACCCAACCCGCCATTTCCACTTCGGCGGCGTTGACTCGACTTCCCCCCTGGGGGCGATCGATGCAAAACTCCACCAGCCCTTCGCAGTCGGAGGCGGGAGTCCGGACGACTTCCAGAATTTCAACCCAGTTACTTGCAGTCATCGGCAAAATTGCGGAATGCAATGTATCAATTTCGGATATTCTTTCTACTTTACTCCATTCTGTCCCGCTGCGCCTCCACCATCATCCGCACCACATCCGGCATTTTAAATTTAGCCTCCCATCCCAACTTTTGTTTTGCTTTGGCGGGGTTCGCCCGTCCGACGGCGATATCCGTGGGGCGGTAGAGACTTTTGTCGGTTTCCACGCAATCTTCCCAATTCAAACCGACGCACTCGAAGGCCGTTTTGACGAAATCCTGCAAAGAAGACGTTTCCCCCGTGGCGATCGCGTAATCCTCCGCCTCCTCCTGCTGCAACATCAAATACATTGCCTCCACATACTCGGGCGCCCACCCCCAATCTCGCCGGACGGAAATATCGCCCAAATACAATTTATCCTCAGTTCCCGCCGCGATCGCGCAGGCCCCCCGGACGATTTTTTGGGTCACGAATCGGGACGGCCGCAGGGGGGATTCGTGGTTGAATAAAATACCGGAACAGGCGAACAAACCGTAGGCTTCCCGATAATTTGCCACCTCCCAAAAGGCGGCAGATTTGGCGACGGCGTAGGGACTCCGAGGCCGAAACGGGGTATTTTCATCGGCCGGATCGCCGTGGGTGTCGCCAAAACATTCGCTCGAACCGGCATTGTAAAATTTAATTTTGGCGCCGGTAAACCGGATCGCTTCGAGTAGATTGAGAGTTCCCCGCGCGATACTATCCAAGGTTTCGACGGGTTGTTCAAAGGACAACCCCACCGAACTTTGACCCGCCAAATTGTACACCTCATCCGGCTTGACTTGGGTGAGCACTTGGAGGACGCTGCGAAAGTCCGTTAGGGACATGGACTGCAATTTCACGCGGTCATAAATTCCCAGCCGTTTCAAATTACCAAAGGATGACATTTGGGCATCCCGAGACGTGCCGCAGACGGCGTACCCTTTGTTCAGCAACAACTCGGCGAGGTAAGCCCCATCCTGTCCCGATATTCCGCAAATTAACGCTGTTTTCATGGCGATCGCTCCCTCCAATCAGACTCAACGAACCCGCACCCCAAAGTTACAGCAGTTTTCGATGCTATGAGGTACATTTTGATCCCCCATTATCCCCCTTCGATCCCCCCCAGCCCCCATCCCCCCCAGCCCCCATCCCCCCCAGCCCCCCTTTGAAAGGGGGGAGAAAGGGGGGAGAAAGGGGGGAGAAAGGGGGGAGAAAGGGGGGAGCCAGAGGAGGCAACGCTAGAAACTTCAACGGGGACTTTCTGGTTCCCCCCTTTCCAAGGGGGGTTAGGGGGGATCTTTTCCATCTGTGTCTCATTACCGCGCAAAGTGCTGTA
>NZ_JAYFER010000555.1:0-5983 GCF_055795065.1 Lyngbya sp. CCY1209 | reverse complement strand
CCATTATCCCCCTTCGATCCCCCCCCCGCCCCCATCCCCCCCAACCCCCCTTTGTAAGGGGGGAGATAAGGGGGGAGCCAGAGGAGGCTTCGCTTTGGTTTCAACGGGGACTTTGAATTGGCGAGTGTACTAGGTTGGCTTGAAAATTTCTGTATAATAAAACCGTCCCAATTGTCAGACCGCTTGGGAATCATATTAAATTCGGTTAAATACCCACTTTCGTCAAAGCCAATTCCGGCTCCCCCCTTTTTAAGGGGGGCTGGGGGGGATCTCCGATTCTCAGGTAAATAACCGGATCTGATATAAATTCCCAAGCTAATAGCGAAAATTCTCTGAAGAGGATCGTTAAAATTATAACTGATATCAAACCTGGGAGGAACCGATCCGATGGCTGACTTAGAGAATTATCGCAATATTGTCAAAAAAATATTGACAGAATATTATGAGATGAGCCACCAGAAACCCGAGAAAAATCCGGCATCTGAAGTTTGCGATCGCTTGGCTTTGGACGACACCCGAGATCAATATCTTTGGTTCCGCTTCGGGTGGGAGGATCGAAAGCTGGTGCAGAATATGATGATTTATCTGAGCATCAAGAATGGTAAAATATGGGTGGAACAGGATTGGACAAATTTATGCGTCGTGGATGATTTGCTGGCGGCGGGAATCCCGAAAAATCATATCGTTTTGGGCTTCCACCATCCCAGCAAACGGCCCCTGACGGAATTTGCAACGGCCTGATGGGAATTCGGCGCGATCGCTCCCGATTTGTGATACCATCAATACAACCTTCACCTTCTCCCAATTGTCGCCATGAATTCAGATACCTCCAACCCCGAACCCCGAAAGCGATCGCCCATCGACGAGGAAGAAATGCAACAGATGCGGCGGGATGTGTTCAGCCGCCGGGAATTCACCCTGGCCGATGTCATCGCCCGGGAGGGCGGATCTTTTTTGAAGGGAGAATCTCCGGTTCCCAAGCTGGTACAATTGAAGGGGGAAATTAATACTTTTATCCGTCACAATTTACCCGATGTTTCCGGGGCGTTGCAGACGGTTTTGTATCGGTGGGTTGATGAGGATACGGCGCGAATCAGTCGCCATTTAGATGCCCCCCTGCAAGCCTTCTCAGGGTTGCTTAAATCGATTCTGGAGAATCCTTCAATTCTGCACGAACTGGTGCGACAGGTCGATATGCTGTGGGGAGAAATGAACGACGAACGGCCCCACTTTCAACGCCCGGGGCAACCGCCCCATCCCGATGACGAATACACCCACGAGTCCGTTTATCAACAATTGGTCGAACTGAGCGATCGCCTCAAATGCGAACTGGAGAAAAAGTAGGATGTTAGAGTGGTAAAAATCGCGTCAATTCGGTCGTTAGAGTCCGGCGCGATCGCACATTTTTGAAGCCGTCTTCACGCAATTCTTTCCCGCTTTTTTTGCCAGATAAACCCCCTCGTCCGCCACCTTGATCAAATCCTCCGGACCCGCCATCGACTCGGTGCGGACCGCCACCCCGATACTGATACTACCCCGCCAAAAACCGTCCCCTGTCGGCACTCGCAGGGTCCCCACCGTCTGGCGGGTGAGTTCGGCAATATGCAACCCCCCCGACAGGTTCGTTTTCGGACAGATGACCAAGAATTCGTCGCCCCCCAGACGGCAGACAATATCATCGGTTCTGAGGGTGTATTTCAACGTTTGTGACAACTCCAACAACACCAAATCTCCCGCGTCGTGGCCGTAGGTGTCGTTGATAATTTTAAAGTGATCGGCATCCACCATCATGCAGAGTAACGGCGTTTTTTCTGCGGTCGATTCTTCCCACAAAGCAGCCAACTGTTGCAGGGCGTAGCGGCGGTTGGGTAAACTGGTTAAAGGGTCAGTCAATGCCAGGGTTTCCAAGTAATGATTCGCCTCCGCGAGCGATCGCGTTCTCTCGACTACCTTCGCCTCCAAAGACTGGTTGAGCGCCCGCAATTCCAAATTTTGAGCCGCCATCAAATGAAACAAATGGTGCAGGGCGGCGAGGAGGGTGGCGGTGGCGCCCTCTTGGGGTTTTTGGACTTGTTGGTAGGCCGTTTCCGGGCTGACCCCGGCTTGAATGGCGTGAATTTGGTCGGCCATTTCCCGATCCAAACCCAGGATGTGATAAACCAGCCAATTCGTCAGAAAACTCAACAGGTCGTGTACCTCTTTCAAAGAGGTGGTGGTGAGGACTTCGGTCTGGGGAAGCGAGGAGGTGTCCCGGAGTTCGTCCAGGTGCAGGCCGCTGTAAAAATAGATAATTTCTTTCAAAAAATAGTGGTGCTGCTCCAGGTGTAAATCGAAATGTCGGGGCGCGATCGCCGCCCGTTTCATTAATTCTTCTTCTTCCTGAAAGTGATATTGGGTGTAGTTGAAAAGCTCCCGGAAGAGGACGACGACATCGTTATCAATCAGCTCGTTCTCGACCAATCTGCTGCCCAGTTGGTTGATCAGATCGACCAAATAATGATGTTGTTCGTCAACCTCTTTTAAACCCGTTTCAAATTGTCGAGTCCATTGAAAAGATTCCATCGGCAGAATTCCCGTCCCATGATTTCAATGGTAGCTCATCTCTCGCGCCGGTTAATGTACCCCCGATCGCGATCGGGGCGGTTCACTTGGCCGCCCCGACTCAGGTTAATTGTGTTGGTGCGACAAGGGAGAGGTGTTGAGAGTCGGGTGAGGAAGATAAGTCTTGATTCAAAAGAAGGCGGAGGAAGCGGAGGAAGTGGAGGAAGAAATAATTCCCCGGTCGTCCCTCAACACCCGACACCCGACACCCGACACCCTTCCAATCGCGATCGCCCCATCATTCCGATTCAATGGCTCGAAAGCCAAAATATTCATGTCAGAGTTGCGTTCCCAAGCGAGTCGGGTGCGATCGCGATCGCGGCTTCATGCGGCCCGCAGGCGTTCAAATCCGTGCAGGATCGGGGGCCGCGCCTCGTGGGACGTGATCCGGTACAGGCGGGGGATGTCCGCGCTGTTGTAGACCCGGAACTCGCTTTCCACCGTCGCCCGGGCCGTGCGGATGGCCTGATTGAGCACCAGGGACCCCTCGGGATCGGAAACGGACCGGTGGAACGTGCCCGGCGGAATCCGCAAAATGTGGCGGTTCGCGTCCAGGCGGACGATGTGGTACGGGTACTCCCAGGAAAAATTGACCAGATAAAAGGTGCGGCCCCCGGAAACCGCCAGCAGGTTGTCCTCCTGGTTGGGGTGGAGGTAAAACTGCCAGTGTCCGTCCTCCGTGTCGTTGGGGCTAGTGGCCGGCCCTTCGTGGAACACCAGATCCCGGGCGTTGGAGTCGGCGACGGTGATATCGAAAAAGCGGACGCTGGGGGTATCGCGGAACTTGTGAAAGGGAAGTAACTCAAACATAGATCGGATTTTGGCAACTGAAGTCCAGAGGTTCCCCATAGCTTAGTGACTTCGTTCCGTATCGTGCAAAACTCATTTGGCATCATTTCTATGCATAAACTGGATAGAACTTGGCAACCGCCACCGGCGGTCCTTCCTTCCCACTGCTTCAACTGATGTCTATGAACTTGTTTCAGGTGCGGGTGTTGCTTGCCGTCGTCGAAAAAGGCAGTTTTTCCGAAGCAGCCCTCAATTTGAATATTTCCCAATCCTCCGTCAGCCGAGCGATCGCATCCCTGGAGGACGAATTGGGCATTCCCCTGCTGTGTCGGGGGCGCTTCGGCGCCCACCTCACCCCCATCGGCGAACGGGTCCTCAACCACGCCCAGAAAATGCTGGAGTTGCGGGACAGCATCGACCAGGAAGTCAATTTGGAAAAGGGATTGCACGGTTCCCGGGTGCGGGTCGCCTCCTTCCGCAGCGCCGCTACCCACATCCTGCCCCCCAAAGTAGCCGCCTTTCGCAACAATTTTCCCAACGTGGAGGTGAAAATCACGGAAACGGACCCCCTGGGGGTGGAACAGGCTTTGCGGACTGGCCAGGTGGACATCGGGTTGATTCCCCTGCCGCGATCGGAGGAGTTCGACACCTGGGAAATTACCCGGGATGAATATGTGGTATTGCTACCGAATTCGGCGGGAAATATTCCCCACAATTTGACCTGGGAAGAATTGTCGTCCCACGCCTTTATTCTCTACAATTACGCCGAATGTACTTCCGCCGTCCGCGACCACTGGGCTCAGTGGGGGCAGACCCTAAAAATTGCCTACGAAATTAAGGAAGATTCCACCATCGTCAGCATGGTAGCGCAGGGGTTGGGGGCGGCAATTCTGCCCCGGTTGGCGGCGCTCCCGATTCCCAAATCCGTGAAAGTGCGATCGCTCCCCGTGCGCTTGGAACGGGCGATCGGCGCGGCTATCCTCGCCAACGGTTTGCATCCCCCGGCGGTGTTCGCCTTTTTGGATGTCTTGCGGGGGAACAATTAACCATTAATAATTAACAATCGCTGGTCCGGCAGTTAGCCGGCGAGCCCGAGGCGATCCTTCAAAGTCTCGTCGATCGCACGATCGAGCTCTGCGGTGCCGACGCCGCCGGAATCAGCGTCATAGAGACTCAAGCCGAGGGCGGGGAGGTGTTTCGCCCGATCGCGATCGCCGGAGATCCGGCATCCCATCCGGGAAACCCCAGGCCCCGCCGGTCGAGCCCCTGCGGGATCGGTCTGGAGCGCGGTGCCCCGGCGCTGTTCTCCCGTCCGGAGCGATATAGTGATTTAGCCCGTCTCAGGAATGGGTTATGAGTAATCTGTAAAGCGTTGTTACCATTACAGGGCAACGGGTTATCAGAAAAGGCGGCACCCGGATTTGAACCGGGGGTGGAGATTTTGCAGACCTCTGCCTTACCACTTGGCTATGCCGCCACAGCGATTTACTATCGTATCACAGTTGATGACGATCGCGCAAGTTTTTTTCGCCACCGGCCGACGGCAATTTGTAATTGTGGGGGTAGCCAGCGATCGTACTGGGGATAAACCGGCAGTCGGGGCCGCAACTCCCAGCGGGACTCGGCGAGAATGGCCGCCAACCTGTGGGGGTGCGGGTGGGGATAGTCGGGATTGACCACATCTTGGGGACCGATGCCGCCCAAATCCCGGGCGCCCGCTTCCAGACACTTTAATAATAAGTCGGGTTCCGCGATCAGGTTCGGGGGAATTTGTAGGGCGATGGCATCGGGGAGGATGGAACGGGCGATGGCGACGACTTCCGGCAATTGAGCCAAATTAAAGGCCTCTCCCGTTTGAGCTTGTCGGCTCCCGGGACTGTGGGGTTGCAGGATCACTTCTTGAATGTGGCCGTGGCGATCGTGAACTTTTGCGATCGCCTCTAAGGTATCCCGCCAATCCGCCGGGGTTTCCCCGATACCCAACAACAACCCCGTGGTGAAGGGAATCTGCAATTCCCCCGCCCACTCCAACTGTTGCAACCGCACCGAGGGCACTTTACTGGGGGCGCGGCGGTGGACGGTCTTTAATAGATCGGGGGTGATTTGTTCGAGCATCAACCCCATCGACACATTCACCCGTTTCAACCGGGCCATCTCCTCGAATTTCAGCGGTCCGGCGTTGGTGTGGGGCACAAATCCCAAGCTGAGGGCGCGATCGCACAATTCATAAATGCGATCGCACCAGGCGCCGCGCCGGGGACTCTCGGGGTGCACCTCCCCGCTCAAAATCAGAATTTCGATCACCCCCTGTGCCGACAGCGGAGCCAGTTGTTCCTCCAATTGGGCGATCGTCAGCCAGGGACTCGTTCCGGGATCGGCCCGGAAGTTGCAATAGGTACAGCGATTGAAACATTCGTAGGTCGGAACGACGGTGTAGGCCGGAGAATAGGTGACGGGGACGGACATCTGCACAATGATTAGCTCTGCTTATCAAACGGTTAAGTAAATATTTCGTCAAAACCCTTTACAAAGCTTAACAGTCTGTGTCATATTAGAGTCACGGTAGAGGAAAACACCTGCCGGATACGTACCT
>NZ_JAYFER010000554.1:0-11779 GCF_055795065.1 Lyngbya sp. CCY1209 | reverse complement strand
GTAGGGGCTAGAAATCGCCAAGACACATGGAAGTTTCGGGTTCTGTTCCACGAACCGAACTGTAAACACACGAGCGCGATACTTGCGATACAAAACCTATAAAAGGGAATATAGCGGTTTTCGCTCCCATGAAATCGGAAGGAGTAGGGAGTCGGTCCTAGGGAGTAGAGAGATTGATCAGTCCTGGCCTGTAACCACGCGGCTCGCGCTACGCTATATAGGAGAAAGCGATCGCACCCTCTGCCTACCGTAATTTGATCAACAAATCGGCGACTGGCCCGATCGCACCGCGTGGATAAATTCGCTCCCCGAGTGGGGCCATCCCCGGCGATCGCCCGCCTCCCCCGGTTGTCCCCATCCCAACTGCAACAACATTTCTAAAAAATTCGACTTTTCCCACTTCCACAAACCCGCCCACTCCGTCCGCTGGGCGATCGCGTCCACCGCCCCCAACTCGATCCGCCGGTGATTTTTTCCCCCGTTCAAACTCAAATACAAATCCATATTTTGAGTCGCCGAATACCAAAATTCCAACAGCTCATTTTTTGCAGTTTTCAGCACTTCCAAATCTTTCGGCAACGCGATCAACTGGTCGGCGACCATCGGGTAACGCAGCGTTTTTTCCCCCACTTTAATCTGCCGCCAAATAATTCCCGAAACTTGATTTTCCCGCTGATATTGGTGCACCGCCGCCTTGAAATCTTGGTAGGCGGTAAACTTCTGAATGCCCTCCGGTTTCAAAAAGCGATCGATGACGGGATTTCCCACAGTGGGAGTCGCTTTCAGATTGAGGCGTCGCCCGTCGAGACAGGCTTTGCGCTCTTCGTGTAAAATTTGGAGCAGTTCCTCCGTGGTGTAAATCTTGGACATCGGAAGCATCCTCTAGCTGCCAAATTCGAGATTTTCGCCGTGAAAAGGGCGGAGGGGCAGAGGGGCAGAGGGGCAGAGGAGAAATTGATGTATTATTGTCTTCGCCTCCTCCGCTTCCTCCGCTTCCTCCGCTTCCCTTGCCTCCTATCTATCAGGCGGACTGAGTTTCGACGAGTTGATTTTCTTGGCGGAGATAAGCCTGAATAAAGGCATCCAATTCGCCATTCATCACGTCGTCGATCGCCGTCGTCTCTTCCCCCGTCCGCAAGTCTTTCACCATCTGATAGGGATGGAAAACGTAGTTGCGGATCTGGTTCCCCCAAGCTGCCTCCACCAGGTCGCCGCGAATTTCAGCCACGGCCTGGGCCCGCTGTTCCTGGGCTACGATCAGCAGTTTGGCTTTCAACAGGGCCATCGCCTTTTCCCGGTTTTGCAGTTGGCTGCGTTCCTGGGTGCAGCGGACCGCGATTCCCGTGGGAACGTGGACGATGCGGACGGCGGTTTCCACCTTGTTGACGTTCTGACCGCCCTTGCCCCCGGCGCGGGAGGTGGTGATTTCCAAGTCCTTTTCGGGGATGTCCAACTCGATGGACTCGTCCAAAATCGGCATCACCTCCACCCCGGCGAAACTGGTTTGGCGTTTGCCGTTGGCATTGAACGGGGAAATCCTCACCAGGCGGTGAGTGCCCTTTTCCGCCTTCAGATAGCCGTAGGCGTTGCGGCCTTCGATTTCCAGGGTGGCGGACTTGATCCCGGCTTCGTCACCCTCCGATAGTTCGGCGAGGTGGACTTTGTAGCCCTGACTCTCGCCCCAGCGGGTGTACATCCGCAGTAGCATTTGGGCCCAATCCTGGGCATCCGTGCCGCCGGCGCCGGCGTTGATCGCCAGAACCGCCCCGTTGCGGTCGTAGGGACCCGAGAGGAGTTGCTGCAATTCCCAGCGGTCGATCTCCCGGTTCAGGCGGATGACGTTCGTTTCCGCCTCCTGTCGTAGAGATTCGTCGGCTTCCAACTCCAGCAATTCGGCGATCGCCCCGGTATCTTCCAGGGTTTGCTGCCAGTTTCGCTGCTGTTCGAGGGCTGATTTGAGGTCGCTCAAATTTTGCAGCGTTTTCTGGGCGTGGGTCTGGTCGTCCCAAAAGTCCGGCTGGGCAGCCAGTTGCTCCAAATCCTGAATTTTAGCTTCGACGGCGGGAACGTCAAAGATACTCCTGGGTTTTACCCAGGCGCTCCGCCAACAGTTCGATTTCTCGTTTGATGTCTGCAACTTCCATCACGTTCGGCACAAAATAACTTCGTTTTATACTGTTTTAGAGTAGCAAAAAAATCGGGTTCAGAGCGATCGCCGCCCCGACATCGAGGGTCAAATCGTCGGAGACAGACCGAAATCGCCCGTCTCCGGCCCGCTTTCCGCGCCAAACACCGTCACACCACCTTCTCATTTATGCCCCGCCCCATTTCTGTCCCCGGAACCCCCCGAAACCCGACGCTTTTATCCTCCCGACAGGTCGATCGCCTCTGGGTACTGGGATTGTTCGCCGCCGCCGTCTTCCTGTTCACCCTCGATCTGGGGGGAGTCGCCCTGCGAGATTGGGACGAGGGCATCGTCGCCCAGGTCGCCCGGGAACTGGGGGAAGGAAATAACTGGCTGCACCCGACGTTGAACGGCGGTCCGTACCTGAACAAACCGCCCCTGGTGCACGGGTTGATCGCGATATTTTACGCGATCGCGGGGGCGAACGAGTGGACGGCCCGCCTCCCCGGCGCCCTGCTGACGGCGGCCTCCGTGCCCCTGCTGTACGCCCTGGGGCGCGAATTATTCCACCGCCGCACCCCGGCGATTTTTTCGGCCTTGGTGTACCTGACGCTGATTCCCGTCGTCCGCCACGGGCGTCTGGCGATGTTGGACGGGGCGGTGTTATTTTTTCTGATATTGATGATGGGGTGCGTGCTGCGATCGCGGCGAGATCTGCGCTACGCCCTCGGGTCGGGATTGGCCTTCGGCTTCCTGTGCCTGACGAAGGGGGTGCTGCTGGGGCTGCTGCTGGGGGCGATCGCATTCGGCTTCCTGCTGTGGGACACCCCCCGCCTGCTGACCTCGAAATTCCTGTGGATGGGGTTGGCGTTGGGGCTGGTTCCCGTGGCGTTCTGGTACGGCGCCCAGTGGCAGCATTACGGCCAGACGTTCATTCAGGCGAATTTGCTGAATCAATCCCTATTTCGGGTGTGGGATTCCGTGGAAAACCACCAGGGACCGCCCTGGTACTACCTGCTGGAAATCTTGGAGTCCACCTGGCCCTGGCTGCCGTTCGGGTTCGCGGGATTGATCATGGCTTGGCGCGATCGCAACTGGAGTTGGGCGCGGTTGATTTGGGTGTGGACGGGGGTTTACCTGGCGGCGATCTCTGTAATGGGCACCAAACTCCCCTGGTACGTCCTCCCCGTCTATCCGGCCTTCGCCCTGGCGACGGGCGCCTATCTGGCCGCCGTTTGGTACGAGGGGGACTCGGAAACGGGGCGCTGGCGGCGGACCCGGCGTTCCCGCCAGTCGGATGATCCCTGCCCCCGCCCCGATCGCCTCTGGCCCCTGTTTTCCCTGCTGGCCTTCGCCGCCTGGGTCGGTTGCCTGTATTTCGGGGGGACATTCGCGGGAAATTCTGTGCCCCCCGGCGATGCCAACTTGCAATTGGCCTGCGCGTCCGTGGCTTTGACAATGGCGGTGGCAACCCTGTTGCTCGTCGAACGCGATCGCCAGTTTTTGGTGATTTTAATCTGGGGGATGTACCTGTCCCTGTTGCTGTTCGTCTCCTCGAATTACTGGGTTTGGGAACTCGGCGAGGCTTACCCCGTCAAACCTGTGGCGAGTTTGATCCGGGAACACACCCCGCCGGGGGCCGAGATTTACACGTCCTATCCCCACTCCCGTCCGTCGTTGAACTTTTACAGCGATCGTCGGGTGGAACCGGGCGATCGGCAAACCCTACAACAGAAATGGTTCAATCGATCGTCGCCCTATTTGTTGCTGGACCAGACCGCCCTCGATACCCTAAAATTGAAGGATCTGAAATCCTTGGGAACTGCCGAGGGGTGGACGCTCGTCACCCGTTCCGCCACCCTCGACGACATCGAAGGGTTGAAGAAACTTTAGGGGGATGGTTCCGTGTCATCCTGACTTTCGACGGGTTCCACGATGGCGGGATCGGCCTGTCTCTCGGAGAGGTTGACCCGTTCCGTCGTCACCAAGGCGACACCTAGCAAAATGATACTGCCCGCGATCGCCACCAAAGACAGCCGCTTCCTCGAACAGATGTCGCGGCCGATGCGAGCCAAAGGATGGCTCTGGCGCCGCAGCATCCGCCCCATCGCCCACTGTTGCAACGCGAACGGATCTCGCACGTAATGACCGCTCTTGCTGATCACGAGATGGGTGTGGCAATTCGGACAGGTGAAGAGCCCGCCCAACATCCCGACTAAGGGCGAAATGCTGGTGTGGTGGCAAATCGGACAGGTGACCGAATGAGAATTAAAGGTATCAGCATTCATAGATAATTGTGTGTGAGTAAACGAACTGATGACCCGCTACAGTGTCTGTAACGTCTGGTGTTCACAGTAGAGATCCGCTATCGCTCTCTGTTTCCAGTCTACCGCTGTGACTGACACCCAAAGGCCAAAAATTAATGTCCTCTTCCTGTTTGAGAAGTGCGAGTGCACCTCATACAGCAACGAGCACCGGTCTGTTGAAAGTTGGGTGAGGAGGAAGAACCTCTACTGCCCTTGGCAAGGGGAGATGCGGTTTCAATTCCCTACACCCCACACCCGACACCCGACACCGGGCGCGAAGCGCTATACTTTCCATTTTCCCACCGATGAAGCCCACTCGGCAAGGTCTTGCAAGCCCACCGAACGGGTGAGGTTATATTGCAGCGGTGTGATTGTAATGTAATTGTTTCTGAGGGCGCTAACATCCGTCGGTAGATCGGTATCGGTTTCGGTGTCGATCACTTCTTCCACGTCTTCGAGGAGTTCTCCGGCAAGCCAGTAGTAGGTTTTTCCCCTCGGATCGACCCGCTTCTCGAAAATGTCGATGTAGCGGCGGATGCCCTGGCGGGCGACGGCTACGCCGACAATCTCTTCCGGTGGGAGGGCGGGGATGTTGACGTTCAGCAGGACGGGTTCGGGCAGGGGGCGTTGTGCGATCGCCGCGATCAGGGTTCGGGCAAAAGCCGCGGCGGTGTGGAATTCCCCGCCGGTGTAGCTGGCTAGACTGAAGGCGACGCTGGGGATGCCCTCGATGATGCCTTCCATCGCCGCCGATACCGTCCCCGAGTAGAGGATATCCGTCCCCAGGTTGGGTCCGTGGTTGATGCCGGCCAGTACCAGGTCCGGGCGATCGTCTAAAAGGGCGAACAGGGCTAATTTCACGCAGTCTGAGGGGGTCCCTGAACAGGACCAGGCCTTGACGGCGGGGTGGAAGACAGATTCGACCCTTTCGGCCCGGATGGGCTGGTGCAGGGTCAATCCGTGGCCGGTGGCGGACCGTTCGCGATCGGGGCACACCACGCTCACTTGGTGCCCGGCGTCGGCCAGGGCGTCGGCCAGGGCGCGGATGCCGGGGGCAAAGATGCCATCATCATTGCTGAGTAACAGTTTCATCGACAAGTTTCGATCCTCTGTCCCAGTTTATCTCGAATTGGGCGCTGGGGTGGCGATCGTCTTTAACCGGATAGCTAGAAACCGGGTTTCTACCCCCATCTCTCATCCCCCCGAAAAAACGCTCAGAGAAACCCGGTTTCTTCGCCCCCACCCCGAGCAAAAAAAGGCGATCGCATCGATAGAACATCGATGCGATCGCCTCTAATTGAACAACCGGCAATCAAGATTCGGGGGGTTTTGAGAATCCCCGCCATCCCGATCGGTTGGCGATGGGAGTCTGTTACTTGGCAGATTTCTTCGGGTTGCCTTTCTTCAGAACCAGACTGCCAAATCCGACCGCGATCGCAGAACCGATCATTGTCATCGGTTCGGGAACGTCTTGAATGGGGGTACCTTGAGCTTGAGCGTACACGGTTGCGGAATCGGGTTCAGACGTATCAATCGTGGAACCGTCTACGGAAGGTGGGAACCCAAGAAAAGGATAAATGTTTTGAGCTTGGGCTTTGGGAGCAACAGCCACAGTGCTGAGAATTGACAAGGCACCCGCGAGGGCGAGAAAACGATTTTTCATATTTTTGATTTTGAGTTGAACTTGTTAATCGTGTGCTTTCTACTGAGAATACGTTGGCGGGGACGAAATTTTGAATTTTTTGAGTTGGGCCCCGACTCTGGCTGGTGCACCCGGCTCGAACTTCTTCTGGGTTAATGGCTGCCCTTGGGAACTCTCGTCTGAAGACTTGATAACCAACTTAATCGAAACTTCGGATTGATGTCAACTCAATGGGCGGGATTTTATGAGATTTTTACAAATCTTCCGGAGTTCTTAAAATTTTTGTAAACTTTGCGTAAAAATCCGGATCATTTCATTTCTGATAACTGTGGGATACCCTCAGATCCATAAAAATACGGAAATTTCCGGAGTTCTGGTGGCCATATTAGCCCTCATTTGAGAAGCGATCGCCCCCCGAACGCCTGTAAGATTAACGGAGAAATTAGAAACCGGGTTTCTACCCCCATCTCTCATCCCCCCAAAAAAACGCTCCTAGAAACCCGGTTTCTTCATCCCCAACCCGACATCTAGAAACCGGGTTTCTACCCCCATCTCTCATCCCCCCAAAAAACGCTCCTAGAAACCCGGTTTCTTCGCCCCCACGATCGCCTGTAACTTTAACGGGGAAATGGATTGGCGGGATTTCCCACCCGGAAAAGGATCGTAAAAATATTGTCCGTCACCAACAGATTATTTCCAAATACGTCGTTTCCATAATCATATTCCTGATACTGCCAGCTCACCGAAAGGGTGGGACTGTTGGGCTGGTTTTTCAGCTTCCAAAAGACGGTGGCGCCGTAGAGGGAGCGGCTCGATGTTTTATCGATCGGCGCCACATAACCGGACAGGGTGAGGGTATCCACCGGACGGACGGAGAACTCGATCAGCAGGCGATCGTCGTAGGAATTGGGGAGGATATCGCCGAAATAGTTGGTCACGCCGAGGGACAAAATACCCCAGTTAAAACGGCCCGACAACGCCAGTTCGCTGGCCGGAGAAATGCTGACGATATCGCCGATCCGGGTTTCGCGATCGATGGCGTAATTGAAGAAACCGGAAACGGTAAAATTGGCGTTTTTTCCGAGGCGAAACCGTTTGGCGACATCGCCGAAAATTTGGCTGTAATAGTCGCGATCGGGGTTGAGATAGCCGATCGCACCCCCGCGAAAACTCCAGCCGTCGGTGGTGGTTCGGGTATAATCTGCCCCCAGGTAAACTTTGAGGGTTTCCGAAGCGATGACCCCGGTGTAGTAGCGGAAAATGTCTTGACTTCCCGTCCAGTTTCCGGTTAAACTGAGGTGGGGATAATATTGCATTTCTTCTCTGTAAATACTTTCGCGGATGAAGTTTACATCTTGCTGCAAAAAACTTAAATAAACTTGGGCGTAAAAGTTTTGTAAATTGGCGGTAGAAAATAGGTCTTGATTGACGGCAGATAATAACTCAACATTTGCATCTTCTCCCCCCTCCGCCCCGGCACGACTGATCGCCCGTTGGGGGCCGGTGGGCTGGTAGAAAATGCGATCGTCTTCAAAGTTGCGATCGATGACCGGGGACAGCCCCAGCCAGACGCTGTGATAACCCGCCCGGGGAATTTCACTGACACTTTGGATGTCGGGAGTCAAACTTTCCGCCCGCCCCAGTCCGGCCGAATAAATCGTAAAACTGCCGCTCGGTAAACGGGTATTATTTGGAGCCAAAAATAAGTTGCGGTTAATTCTGGTATTGGCGGGATTTTCGCTCCCTTCCAGGTCGGGGATGACGTCGGGCAAAAACTGCGCCCCGGCTTGGATAACTGTATTTAGCCAGCGATTTTCATCATCCCAAAATAGGGTAAATCCGTGAATCGTGCGCCCCAGAACTGCTTCGGTATCGTTGGCTTTCACCACCTGGCGAACCCGAGAAAAAGTCCCGGCGATGGTATAGTCGATTTCCTCTTCCCGGTCGATTTCGGCTCTTTGAGATTGGCTGTTTCCCGGAAAGGCGCCGGAATTTGGGAAGTAAAAATCCACCCCGATGGGTTGGCTGGAAGTCCCCCCTTGGAAACCGGGAAGCTGCATGAACGCGAAGGTTTCTGGTTCCAAAACATCCCCGACTTGGGAGGTTTGAAATACGCGGGTCGGCACGAACAATTCCGGGTCAATACTGTTGCGATCGATAACTAACCCGGGCATATAAGTACACTGTCCCTCACTGGGAGCATCGGGGAAAAAACAGGCGCCCGTCAAACTCATTTGAATTTCCAAACCGTTCATGGTTTGGGGTTCGGTGGTGGTGGTTTTCACCCTTCTTTCTAGAGGAACTGTCCGCAGTTGCAAGTAAGTCCCCCGCTGGTCCACTCGATAAATATTGGTTCGGCTGAGGCTTTCGATGACCTCGCTATGAAGTTTGAAAGTACCATCCAAAACGATGTCGCTATTTGTGGTATTAGCGAAGGCTTGCACGCCGCTCACCTGCCATTCGGTCAGGTGGCTGATGGGGACATCGTTGAGCAGTAAAGAGGTCGTCAGGGTGCTAATTTGGTCGTCTGGAGCGACGCGGGGGGGGATGAGATAGTGGGGGTCCGAGGGCGGAGGAGAGGGTTTGGGGGTTTTGTTTAATCCGGGATTTGGGGGTTCGGGTTCGGATGCCAAATTGGAGGATGGGGGTTGCAGGTCCGCTGCGGAAGTAGACGAGTTCGGCGTTTGTGCCGGGGCTGGGGAGAAGCCGGCTAGGTTGAGGATGGTTAAGGCAACCACAAGCGTGCGGTTGTATGATTTGACACATTTCCGAGTGGGGTTGGGGATGGATTTCAGGAGGGCAATCATTGTTAAGTGACGGCAAGTAGAGAAGTCAAAATGGGAAATATAAAATGAGGAACGTTCATATCTTTTTTCGTCATCAATTCAGCCGTGACCGGACGAATAAAATAACTGTTAAATTGCAAAATAATTTGAGATAAAATTAATCATCATCAAGGGTGCATCAATTATGGAAATTGATGCACCGCAAAATTGGGAGTAGTAGGTTGGGTGGAGTGCAACGGAACCCAACAAGGGCTATGTGATTCAGCTTCACCCAACCGAGAGCGGACTCAATTCAGAGGTTGATTACGGGAGGCCGGCTCCGAGAAAATCGCCGGCGTCAATCAGGGAGGCATCGACCCGGTACAAAGTGGCTAGGGTTTCGCCGTTGTACTCAATCAAAGTCGAGCTGCTGCGGGCGGTGACGGTCAGGGCACTGAAGTCCACGGTGGCTCCCATACCATCCAAGACTTGGATAGTATCGACGCCATCTTCAAAGCCGTAGATCAGATCCCGGCCCATACCCTCTTGCAGGACAAACAGATCGCTCCCGGCGTCCCCGTAGAGGCGATCGCGACCCGCGCCCCCATTCAACTCGTCGTTTCCATCCCCGCCATAGAGGAGGTCGTCCCCATCCCCGCCGTTGAGGAAGTCGTTACCTGCATCGCCGCGAAGCCGATCGCGACCCGCGCCCCCATTCAACTCGTCGTCTCCGTTTCCGCCATAGAGGAGGTCGTCCCCATCCCCGCCGTTGAGGATGTCGTCATCCCCGTAACCGTAGAGGCGATCGCGACCCGCGCCCCCGGTCAGGTTGTCATCGGCAACGCCACCCCGCAGGATTCCCGAACCCGTCAAAGTCTGGCCGATGTCGTTGACGTTGATAGTGAGGGTTTCGGTATACTCCGAACCGCCCGAATCGGTGGTTTGGACGTTAATGCTGTAAGTCGCCTGGGTGTCGTGGTCGGGGGAAGTATTGATTTTGAGTCGATCGCCCTCTATGGTGAAGTCGGCGTCGTCGGTTCCCCCGGCCAAGCTGTAAGTGAAGCTATCCCCCGCGTCGGGGTCGGCGGTCCCCAACCGTCCCACCGTCGTACCTGCGGCTACCTTCTCGTTAACGGTATCGTTGCTGAGGGTGACGGCCGTGGGGGCTTCGTTAACATCGTTGACGTTGACGATGAAGCCCTCTTCGTAGCTGAGTCCGCCCGGGTCCGTGGTGCGGACGCGGACGTTGTACCAAGACTTGGTTTCAAAGTCCGGGGAATTGTTGATTTGCAGTTGATCGCCGCTGATGGTGAAGGCGCCGTTATCGGTATCTCCGGCGCCGCCAACCAACTCGTAAGTGAAGGTGGTATCCGTCGCGTTGGGGTCGGTGGTGGAGAAAGTGCCGACTACCGCACCTGCGACCACATTTTCATCGATGGTGTTGACATCGAGGGTCAGGTCGGTGGGGGGATCTTCGTCGAGGTCGTTGATATTGACGGTGAATTGTTCCTCGTAAATCAGCCCCCCCGAGTCGGTGGTTTGCACTCGGATGCTGTAACTCGACTTGGTTTCAAAGTCCGGGGAATTGTTGATTTGCAGTTGACCGCCGCTGATGGTGAAGGCGCCGTTATCGGTATCTCCGGCACCGGCAACCAACGTGTAAGTGAAGCTCTCTCCTGCATCCGGGTCGGTGGTGGAGAAAGTGCCGACTACCGCACCTGCGACCACATTTTCATCGATGCTGTTGACATCGAGGGTGAGGTCGGTGGGCGCATTAATAGGAGCAGGGCTACCAGATATGTGCAGCGTGTATGTGTCTCCTGCTTCTGGTGCAATTCCTGTGATACCTCCAGGTTCTCCAGACGATCCAATCCTCCCTACCCCGATTACATAATAACCACCTGCGGAAAAATTGTATGTTATGTATGAGGGGAAATTACCTCCCGTATGCCCAGTTTCGGTGTTATCATCGCTCTCTGCGAGCGGGTTGCCACTGGTGTCATACAAAAATAACTCCGTGTCAAAATTATTGTCATCGATGTCAAACCTCCATGTACCAGGTTCGGCATTAAAACGATAATAATCAAAAGTGCCACCACCAGTTCCTGAAATCGAAACATGAGGAATGGTCGTCGAGATATTCGTACCATCGTAGGCTTGAATATCGGCATTTAAAGTCAAGCTGAAGTCGCCAGGATTGAGGAACTGAGCCGTAGCGATGGTGTTGTTCGGTTCGGTTTCTGAAATCGTGTTCAATACGCCCTGATAACTCCCCATCGCTTCGGGAGTCAAGGCTTCGGGCAACTCGGCTCGGCCCGTCCTCACCTCCAACTCCCAGTTCCCACCTTTGAAAGCGGCTCCCGTCAGGGACTTGGAAGCGGCAATCTCGGCTCCGGTCAACTGGTGCAATTTGGCGACGAATTCTTCCCCCGCATCCCCCGCGGCGACGCGACAACCGTAGAGCAGCAGGTTGTCCGCACCCCACCGCCGCAGTTGGGGGGCGTAGCGGTTCAGGGTGTCCAAACTCAGTTCGCCGTCGCCCAGATACAGGCAACCGGGGGCACCGTGGGAGATGATGTGGACTGCGCCGACATTCCGACGCCCTTGCAAAACTCGGCTGATTTGCTCGACCCCATCGGCCATTTTTTCGAGCAGAAAAACTTCGGCGGTGGAAATCACGCCCTCAATCAGTTGTTCGGCGTTTTCCACTCCGGCATCAATAAAAACGAGTGGGGTGGACTCGGGCAGGGTTTGGGCCGTATCAAATTTAGGTTGCATCACAGAAGTGTCCTGGATATTGATATAAAGTGACGGTTTCCCGCTTCCGGGGCGGGGAATGGGATCTGCACCCGGGCTATAGCAGTGTGAAATGATTCGTGAAAAATTGATCGACTCAAAGCCCCCAGTATTGGGGGTTTGGGGGCCAGACAATTTTACAAAT
>NZ_JAYFER010000553.1:0-36090 GCF_055795065.1 Lyngbya sp. CCY1209 | reverse complement strand
ATTTCCGATATCTCTTCAATAGCAGAAGTTTCAGATTGTCTCTGAATTGGGGATGAGTCGGGAGATGCGATCGCATCTGTTATCGCTTCTGAAGCTGAAGTTTCAGATTGTCTCTGAATGCCGGGAGAATCAGGGGAAGCGATCGCATCTGATATCTCTTCCGAAGCCGAAGTTTCCGATATCTGTTCAATACCAGAAGTTTCGGATTTGCGTTGAACATTTTCTCGGTGGATGGGTTTAGATATTTCTGTTTTTGGTGTTGACTTTTTCGCTCCAAAATTGTTATAATTTTGGGGATACTTTATGCCATCTAATGCGGATCTGAAGATGGTTGATTTAGAAGGCTTAAATTGTGAAATCGAAGGTTGAGGATTGTCATGATTTGGTGATTCAGAGTCTCGGTTAATCGCCTCTGAAGGTGCAGCCAATTCCCGTCTAACTTGAGGTTCTTCTGCTGTCGGTATGGAGGAAATTTCCGGATTGGAAGTCGCCGGGTTTGGGGTCAACTTATCGGCGGTTGGAAGGGGTTGTTCTTGGATAATAGTTTCATTCCCTAAGCGGGGTTTTGACTCTACTAAAAAAGGACTGTCCCAGTCTGGAAATCGCTGTAATTCGACTCCTTCCCTGGAAAATAATGATCGATCTAAAACTGATAGCGATCGCGTCCCGAGAGGCTGCAAAAATGTCTGTCCCAATGGCGAACGGGACAGGAGGGGACTTTTTATCCCCAAGGGGGGGTCAGAAGGAACATTTTCAGATTTCAGTTGCTCTGAATTTTCAGCCATGTCAATCGAGTTAAATGTTCATCGATGTTTTTATCCAAAAAATCCAAAAGAATCTCGATTTTTGGAGAGGCTCGCACCTCCCGATCCTGTGGGTTTTACGGCTACATTTAACCCCTCATAAGCCAAGGTTAATTCTTCGATCGCAACGGAACTCCCTTCGGCTTGAAATCCCGGTGCTTTCCAAGAAATTGGAACGGCTCCGATCAACGTCCACGCCTGCATGGTTTCCCCGGCTTGGTTGAACATCAAAATATTGATATTGCGGCGATTTGCAACGGGATTTCTCATTGATTTCAGCATCCAATCCCAAAACAAAGTGCTGTCGGTCATCCCCCGTTTTAAGGTGATGTCGTCAAACTCTGCATGACCGATAAAAACTCGTTGCTGGTCGTTCACACCCCCTTCTAAATAGTTTTCTTTTTGGAGGGTGACACCGAAACCAGAACACTCGGAAAAAGAAGCAGAAATTGTGCTTTCCATTTCCACATAAAAGCGATTAACTGTGATATAATTGGCGCGAGAATTTAACTGGTATTCCCGGGGCGAGACTGATGTTTCTTGAACCGTTTTCTTTAAATCAACCATATCCTTCCTTTCCGTTTAGATATTGACCTTTGATTTGAGACGACCGACTCAATATCGATCGCGACTGATGCGAAGATCTTCCCGCAACATTTCGTAAACTCGGCGTTCGAGTTGCCGTTTTAATGCGGGGTCGGCGCGAACTTTTTGAGCAATTTTGTACAGGAAATTGCCGGGACTGTCGAACTGTATTTTGGTCGGGGCATCGGAGCCGATGGGGACTCCTAGATAGCCCGATGGCCGGTGGGGAATGGGGGGTTGATGATGGTGGTTCATGATGCACCTATAAATTCAATTAATCCAAGGGTTTTAAAGGAACCAAGCCGGTTTTTAAGAGCAGTTCTTGCGCCTCTTCTGTTTTCAGAATAGCGGCAACTTTCTGCCCCACGGGGGGCAAACTGTTATCAAAGGAATACACCACAGCCAGGGAATAAGCCAGGGGATATTGTCCGGTTTGAAACCGCTCGACCGATGCCGAATAGCTGCCCTTATCATTGCACAGATCGATCGCCGGCGTGATCGGCTGACCGTCATCGCGAACCAGGGGTTGCACGGGAGGCCGCAAGCCTTCGGACAGTGCCAGGGGATAAACGGAACACTGCTGGAAAACTTGACTCAAAGGACCGAAAGACAGACTGCCGATTTGTCGCTCCTCAAAGTCCCGCAGCACCGTTCTCATGGCTTCAAAAGTGGGCAGTTGGCGGATGCGGTTGACGTCGGTTTCGGTGGTCGTAAATCGGTCGGGGGAGGCATTTTTCCACAGTCGCCGAAATTGCGCGATCGCACGCTCCGTTTGCAACACCCGCTCCTCAAAAATGCGGATAGCTTCCCCGTCGGTGGGGATGTAAAGTTGCACGGGCAAATCCGGCCCCCCCAACTGTTTCCAATTCCGAATTTCTCCGGTATAAAGTTGCCGCAATTGTTGAATGCCGATCTGTCCGTTCAAACTGTGGGGCAAAGAATTCCGGCGCCGCTCGTAGCTGAAGGGGACGAAAAACACCAAACCGTCATAGGCGAAGGGAACGGCTGCCAAATCTCGCTCCAATTGTTCGACGAGGCTGGTGATGGCAAAACTCGCTTCTTCGGAACGAACTTTTGCGATCGCTTCCTCCGTCGTCGGTTGCGGTTGATAAATCAATTTCAGCTTCGGAATTCGCTCTTCCAATTCCTCCCCCAACGTCCTCCCTTTCTCCACCAAATTTTGCTGGCGGACGGCATAATTCCAAATCCCATTTTCCTCGGCCGTGTAAGTAAACGTCCCCTTGGGAACGGCGGCGATATCGTCGATACAACAGGGAGAAAAGCGATCGTCGGCCAGGACGACATCGGGACGGCGCAGCAGCCGCCAGATCCCCACTGCCCCCAACAATGCCAGCAGGAGCAACAACAGCGCCCACAGCCCCGGAAACCGCCGTTTTTTCGCCTCTTCCTCCGGTTCGCTCAGTTCGTCAAACCGCCCCTCTTCTGACAGTTTCGGAAGGGCTTCCCGAGCCGTTTTGGCATTCTCAAAAGGCCGGTCGAATTCCAGCAGTCGCAGGATAAACTGTCGCAAAGCCGGATCGGTTTCCGGCCAGTCACCTCGGGAAGCGTCGGCGGGGGGGTTGTCGGCCCGCCAATCCCCTTTCAACAGGTCGAAGGCGATCGCGCCGAGGGCCTTCAAATCCGGCCGCGGCTCGGGTCGGATGGCGATGGCAAATCCGGGCCGGAAGGGGCGTTCCCAGAGGTCGAAGTCGGCGATGTAGATCAGAAATTGGGGGCGCTGAAACGGGCCCTGGTCGATGGGGAGGATCAGAATGCTGTCGAGGCTGAGGCTCCCGTGGCTGAGCCCGGAGTGAATTTGGCCGGAGGGGAGGCGGTATTTTTGGGTGTGGAGGGGTTCGAGGCTCTGCAGGACCTGATCGAGGAGGTGGATCACCTGGCGGGGGGTCATGGCCCCGAATTGGCGCAGGTAGGTTCGCAGGGTGGGATAGCTGTTGGAGAGGGTGGGGGTGACGGTGTAGCAGCGGTTTTCGTGGCGATCGGCGATCGCTTCGGCGGGGACCAACAGGCGAAAATCCTGCACCCGACCATCGGCGGGGGTCAACCCCCCCACGTTTTCAAAGACTTCTTTGGTGTGCTGTTCTTCCTGGGGGTTGAAGTGGCGGTCTGGCAGCAGATATTCTTTGATGATGACGGTTTGATTGCCGCCGACCTGGATTCCCCGATACAAACGGCCCATGCCCCGACTGCCGAGGAAACTGACGATCCGATACCGGCCCCGGTTGCCGATAATTTCGGCTTTTTCCGGCAGGGGGACGGGAAATCCGCATTCGGAACAGACTTTGACCTCGGCATCGGCCGCGAGGCTCTGCCGGGGGAGGTCGCAGAAGAGGGGGTGGCCGTTGGGACAGCGATATTTCGGATAGGGGTTAGCCGTTCCGGGCCGGAGTTCGGCGGGTTGCAGCCGCACTTCGTCGGCGGGTTCGAGTTCGGCTTCTTCGGGGATCTCTTCCCCGCGTTTCCGGCGTCGGAGCAGATCCCGGACGTCTTCCCGGATGAAGGGGAGAAACCGGATCACCCAAAAGGGGAGAAATCGATAGGCTGAACCGATCGCCGTATAAGTTACCCGCCGGACGCGCTGTTGTGCGGTGGCGACAGCGGTTTGTCGGACGGCTTTCGTGGTTCTGCTTTCGGGTATTTTTCGCTGGGGAGGACGAACCATGATAATTGATAATTGATAATTGATAATTGATAATTACTTTTTCCGAGTTCTTATTCCCTTGGGGCGGAGGAAGAGGATTGAGAGTTTGGTGCGAATCTGAGTATCAATTAGCTTCCTCTGCCTCCGGTCGCCTCCTCTGCCTCCTCCGCCTCCTCTGCTTCCTCCGCTTCCTCTGCCTCGATTCGGGCGATCGCGTGGTCGGGGGAAATGCCGTTGAGGACGGCGAGGATGCCGGGGAGGTACTGATCCATCATGGTGACGTTGGTGTAGACCAGGGATTCGATCAATGCCGGGGTGAGGCGATCGCCTTCCACATCAATACTGGTTTTATAACAAATCTCACCATCCGAATAGTCTAACTCAAAATTCCCCAGAATTAAACCGGAATTAGCTTTTGTTAAGAATTCGGCGACGGGCGATCGCATTTCTTCAGAAATTGTAATGGGACAAATCGAATAAAACAAAAACTGCTCATCCTCATCTCGCGCTTCGGCCCGACAACTCCAGCGCCCATTATCTCCCGCGAATGACATCTCCAACGTCGCCCCATCCTCCAAGCGAACGTAGTCCCAATCATCTGCGTCAAAAAAAGCGGCCATCACCCGGGAAATTGGGGTGGATGCGCCCTGCTCCGGTATAGTGTCCGCATCCCGAACCGCTTCCGACCACGTTTCCAAAGCCGTTTGAATCTGCCCTCCCAAACCCGCGAAGGCTGCTTTACCCGCCTCGACGACTCCGCCCGGAGTGTTCGGATTCGCCCAATCCCAGAGGGTGCGATAACCGATGGTTTCCGACCCCCGTCGCTGACTGACGCCCAGACAAAACCAATTTTCGGCTAACTGCTGGGGCGGCGGTTCCCCAGTCGGCGACTCCCCGAGGGCGGCGAGGACGGTTTCGGCGATCGTCCCCCCCCGAGTCAGTTGCGGCAGCAAACCGGGTTTGAGCATCAATTCTAAAGTCAAATTCCCGTCCCCGTCAAATTGGCAATCGCCCGCCGGACTGCACACCTCCGGTTTCAGGTGAAACAACTGTTCCCGTTCGATGAATTGATAGTCTTCAAACGGCACCTGCAAAGTCAGCGAACAATTGAGCGCCTTGCCGTCAGAATCGGCGATTTTACCAACGATTCCCCATGCCTTGAAAGTCTTTCTGGATGGAGAAAAAAAAGTTATTTTTTGATTAAAATTAATGGTTTTATTCATTTTTTTAAATGGAGATTATATTGGATCCGCAGATTTCGCAGATTTTCGCAGATTTGAGATTTTTTATTTTCGCAAAAAAGCATGAGATAACTCGTGTCACTTTTCATTTTTCACTTTTCACTTTTCACTTTTCACACCCACCCTTTGACCTCATTATCCATCAGCGGTTTTTCTAACTTCATATACTCACTTTGAGCGGCGCTGAGGAGGTGTTTCATCATCACCGGCTCCCCGGCGTCGGCCGCGAGAAATGCCGCATTCAGGGCGATATTGCGGATGTTCCCCCCGGAGACACTCAGCCGCGCCAACTTCTCCACCGTCAGCCCCTCCGTCGGCGTTTCCGGCGGGAAGATGCGACGCCAAATTTCGGTCCGCTGCTTGGCATCCGGAAAGGGGAACTGGACGACGAAGCGGATGCGGCGCAGGAAGGCCGGGTCGAGGGCGCCCTTCATGTTGGTGGTGAGAATCGCCAGACCCCGGTAGGCCTCCATCCGCTGCAAGAGGTAGCTGACCTCGATGTTGGCGTGGCGGTCGTGGGAGTCTTTCACCTCGCTGCGCTTGCCGAACAGGGCGTCGGCTTCGTCGAATAGCAGGATCGCCCCGCCGCTTTCGGCCGCGTCGAACACGCGCCGCAGGTTTTTCTCGGTTTCGCCGATATACTTGCTGATCACCGAGCTGAGGTCGATTTTGTACAAATCCAGGCGCAGGGCCCCGGCGAGGACTTCGGCGGCGGTGGTTTTCCCGGTGCCGCTGGGTCCGGCGAACAGGGCGCTGATGCCCAAGCCGCGATCGCTCTTCCCGCCGAATCCCCAATTTTCGTAAACTCGCGATCGCTGCCGCAGGTGGGCCGCCATCGTTTCCAGGACTTGCATTTGGGCGTCGGGGAGCACCAAATCGGCCCAGGTTGCTTTGACGTCGATGCGTTGGGCCATGTCCTCCATGCGGGGTCTGGCCTGGAGGCGACAGGCCTCCCACAGGTTTTCGAGCAGGGTTTCGGTATCGTCGGGGGAAATGCCCCGGCCGGTTGCGGTGGTACAGACGGCGCGGATGGCGGGGGAACTGAGGTTGAATTGGGCGGTGAATTTTTGCAGGTGGCCGTCGAGGTGGTCGCCGACTTCGCCGAGGTGTTGCTGCCAGTGGTCGTACTGCTCGGCGGCCGTGGGGCGGGGGACGTCGAAGTTGAGGAGGGGGCGGGTTCGGGGGGGGAGGCGATCGCTTCCGGTGACAATCAGGGGGCTGCCGATGCGATCGACCAGTTGCCAGATGCCGTCCCCCTGGCGACCCATCTCCACCGGTTCGCAGTCGAGGAGGAGGGCGTATCCCCCCAAAACGGACTCCCGCTCCCACAGTTTCAACATCTGGTTGAAATCGGCGGTGGCCGTGGGGATGCGATCGCCGTGCATGAGGTAGAGTCCCAACCCCAACTCTCGGCAGGCCGTCCGAGCGATCGCCCGCCGGGTGGGGAGATCTTCCCCGCAAAGCTGCACCGCCGGTAACTCGGCGCTCTCGGTGGCCGAAGACCAGGTTTTGGCAATTTGCTCGGCGAGTCGGGCGTGGGAGGAAACCAACGGTCCCGAGTCCTGCACGGGTTCGACGATGCCCAGCAACCGTTCGTCGAGGTGTTGGATGCCGACGAGATAATGTAGGATGCGCTCGTCGATGCGGAGGGGGCTGAGGGTCAAAACCGGACCCCCCCCGACTTCGATCAGCCGCCAGCGTCGCAGGGGAGCGTTGGGGGTGAGGGCGCTCCAGTGGGGGCGATCGAGGATATTGAGGGCGAGGCTGAAGGTGGGGTGGGGCTTCTGCGGGTCGCCCTGGACTTCGGCACACAGCCCCAAAAATTCGGCGTCGAGTTCCATCCCTGCACACAGCAGCACCAAGTCCCGCTCGAAGGTGGAGAGCCCGAAGGTGTCGCAGAGTTGCTCCAAAGCCTGCGGCGCGGCTATCTCCCCGACCGTTTCCACCGTCGAGCCGTCAATTTTGGCCCTCAGCCGCTCTCGAATGCGGCCGAGATCTCGCATCAAATCTTGTTGGTTGACACTCTGCCAGTCGGAATCAGTCATGGGTGTGCTCGGTGGGGTGTGCTCGGTGGGGTGTGCTCGGTGGGGTGTGCTCGGTGGGGTGTGGGGAGGCTCCAGGAGGCTCCAGGAGGCTCCAGGAGGCAGACTCCCCAATCATCTGAATATGATTTTGGCTATTAGCTTGGGAATGAATTCCCAAGCGGTCCAGATATTCTACCCGCTCACCTCCGCTCCCTCCGCTCACCTCCGCTCCCTCCGCTCACCTCCGCTTGACCGTTGCCCCCTCCGCTTGACCGTTGCCTCCCTCCGCTTGACCGTTGCCTCCCTCCGCTTGACCGTTGCCTCCCTCCGCTTGACCGTTGCCCTAACGAATCGTCACCTTCGGCCGGATGTACTGCTCGAAGGTGGAGCTTTCGGGGTTATTGTCCACTTCCAGCAGACTTTCGGCGCCGTCGATGGAAATTCGCACCAGGTATTCCCCCGGTTTGACGTCCCGGATGGGGATGGTGACGGCGGTGGCGGTTTCTCGGAGGGTCGGGCCGGCGAATAAATACCCGGCGGGATTGTCGCCGGAGGGGTCGGCTTCGTTGAGCATCAGGACGACGCGCTGGCCGGGTGCGATCGCCAAATTGGCGGTCACGGTGAGCATTCCGGAGCGGGGTTCATCGTCGAATCCCTCCAAATTTTCGACCTCGACGGATTCGACAGTTGGCCTGAGTACGAAGGGGGCGACGTTCGATTCCACCTGCGGGGGGCGAGCCGGGGTGTTTCGGGACAGGGTGGCGGTGCGCGTCGTCCTCCGGGGGCGACGGCCGCGGGGGGGCACGGGGGGGGCTTGCAGGTGGATCACTTGCAGGCTTTGCACGCCGGCCCGCAGTTGGGATGGGGGGATCTGACTCAAGGGGACGCGCAGTTCTCCGGTGTTGAGGACTTGGGGGGTGAGTTCCAATTGGCCGATGCGGACTCGGGTTAAAACGCCCGAGAGGTGCTGGCCGCGGATGGAGAGAATGCTGGTACTGAAAATGGGCTGATTTTTGCCGCCGACGGCCGCCACCGCGCTGACGACGGGTTGTTTGGGAAAGACGGTGCCGCCCAAAACGCGATCGCGCACCGGCAGGGCGGAACGTCCGGCCACGTCGCTTTCGATGATGATGACGGTGACTTTGTACACCAGGGAGAGGGCGTAGGGGGTTTGGAAGAAGACGGACCAGATTTTGGAGAGTTCGTCGGTGGAGACGGAGATAAATTCGGAGCGGATTTGTTCGACTTGTTCGGCCAAATCGGAGTCGGCGAGGTAGGCGAAGGTGGGGTCGGCGATGGTGGCGCGGATGGTGTCGGCGCCGAGCACCAACTGATCTTCGAGGGTTTGTACCACGCTACCCAGCAGGCGCTGGGGTTCGAGGTCGCCGTCGTTGCCGTAGAAGGACACGACATAAAATAGGTCGATCGCGGCTTGGCGACGCCGGGTCATGTCGCCCCGGCGCTGGAAGTTGGGGGTGTCCTGGTTGGTGAGGGCCGGGTTGCGCTTGATGTGGTACAGGTACAGGTTGACGCCGGTTTCGGGGATCGAGCCGCTCGAACCATCCGGGCGCACGGTGGTGACTCGCGCCCCGTCCACGTCTCTTTGGACAGCCCGCTGTAGGATGCGCTGCAAGGTGGCGGTTGCCGTGGCGACGGCGAGATGATTGCTCATGGTCGGTCCGGCCAGTTGAAAAAGTCAAAAGTCAAAAGTCAAAAGCCAAAAGTCAAAAGCCACTCGATCTCCCGTTTATATTAATACGATTTTCCCCCACCGCGATCGCATCCAATTCGGTCTTTTTTCGACCGCGATCGACCGAGCTACGAATTCTGTTTTTTTCCTTAAGCTTTTCGGCGGTTTCGTGTACTTTTATTGACAAAGGTAACAATTTTGCAAGAGTTGCGGTGGGCCTGGATCGATTTCTTCCCCTATCCCAACCCTTTCGATCCCGTATCTTGAGGCTCTGCAACCCATTGATGATTAAGATATTTTTAAAAAAATTTATCAAAGTTAACAAATGTTGAAAAAACGCCAAACCGATCGGTCGATATCGATGTTTTTTAATGCTCACTTTAGTGTAGGATTGAGATTAACTCCAATCGCAGTAAAGCGCATTCCAAAAAACTCGCGGCCCGACAGGCCGTGAAAGCTTGTGGAGGGCTAGGCTCCAACCTGGACGTTGTAAAACTCCGGCTCCCGATGAAGCAAGAATCCCCGTCCATAGGAGGGCGGGGAGTGTCAAACGATCCACATCAGGGAGAGCAATTGTTATGGCTAGGCTCGACTATTTTGCCCCCGGCGTCTACATCGAAGAAGTCGATCGCGGATCGAGGCCCCTGCAAGGCGTCCCCACCGCCGTCGGTGGCTTCGTCGGATTCACCGAAGATATCCGGGGCGGTGCCGAACCCTTCAAACCCATGCTCGTCACCAGTTGGAACCAGTATCTCGAATACTTCGGCCGCACCAACTCCGACGGCTTCACCGACTTCGGCGCCTACCTACCCTTTTCCGTCTACGGCTGGTTTCTCAACGGCGGAGGACGCTGCTGGATCACCAGCATCGGGACGCGACTGCCCGGTTCCCCCAAACCCCAGGAGACCGAAACCGGCACCGAAATTGTCAACCGGGCCAACCGCCCCTCACTGAGATTTTCCATCCGCCAGGGTCCCGAAGATGCCCCGAGAGACAGTGCCCTGGCCAACGGCTCCCAAAACGGATATTTGGCCCTGAACGATCGCGCCATCCGCGTCCAAATCACCGAAGGCGCACCCAAACCCCCCGACGAAGAAACCGAAGCCTCCGAAGCCGTCGTCACCGCCAACACCGGGGAATTCTTCACCGTCGTCGTCCGCCAGGGTTCCGAAGAACTCGAACGCTTCAACCACCTGACCATGAATCCCCAGGTGGAAACGGCCGTAGCCGATTACGTCGTCACCGCCCTGGAAAACTCCCAGTACATCCTCGCCACCGACCTGTCCATCAGCGGCTCTCCCCTCGCCCGTCGCCCCTCCAACGGTGTCTACGAAGTCAGCCCCCCGGCGATCGTACCCGAACCGGAAAACTTCGCCCGCCACGTCGAAGGCGTCCGGGACGATCGCACCGGGATTCGCGGCCTATTTGAAATCGACGAAGTTACCATCGTCTGCTGTCCGGACCTGATGAAAGTCTACGAACTCGGACTCATCGACATCGACCAACTCCACGGCCTCATGGACCTGATGGTGAGTATGTGCGAAGGTGCCGCCGACGGCGACATCCCCAACGCCCCCAACCGCATGATCATCCTCGACCCGCCGCCCGATCGCGTCAAACCCCAACAGATCAGCCGTTGGTTGAGCCAGGAATTCAACCGTCGCTCCCAGTTCGCCGCCCTCTACTACCCCTGGATTCTCGTCCCCAACCCCCGCAACGCCGGACGACCCATCGCCATCCCCCCCAGCGGGCACATGGCCGGTGTCTGGGCGCGGGTGGACGAAACCCGGGGCGTCTACAAAGCCCCCGCCAACGAAGTGCCGCGCGGCGTCATCGGCCTGATGCACCCCTGCAACTTCCGGGAACAGGAACTGCTCAACCCCATCGGTATCAACTGCATCCGCCCCTTTGACAACCGGGGCATCCGCATCTGGGGCGCCCGCACTTTGGTCGAACCGGACAAAACCGAATGGCGCTACATCAACGTCCGCCGTCTGATGAGCTACATCGAAAAATCCATCGAAAACGGCACCCAGTGGGTGGTGTTTGAACCCAACGACGAAGACCTCTGGCAGCGGGTGAAGCGCACCATTAGCAGCTTCCTGACCGAATTGTGGCGATCGGGGGCCCTGATGGGCGGCAGTCCCAGCGAGGCTTTTTACGTCAAGTGCGACGCCGAACTGAACACGCCCCAGAGCATGATGCTCGGACGCCTGTTCGTCGAGGTGGGCGTCTGTCCGGTGCGTCCGGCCGAATTTGTCGTCTTCCGCATCAGCCAGTGGACCGCCGAGGGCGAAGGCGAATAGGCGAATCTGTTACCCTCTGCCTCCGACACCGACGGTGTTGGGGGCAGCGGAAATTGTTTGATGTTGACGCTCAATAGGGGAATCCAACCATGACTTCTGCCGCTCCAGTTTTTACCACCACCGCCACCCGGTATCAAATCGACTTTCGCGCCAATGGCAAGGCGATCGTAAACCAAGCCTACATCAAAAGTATGGCGGCCCTGACCTACGAGGGAAAAGTCGCCGGGGGCGACAAAGCCCTCGGTTCCGGCCTCAAAGGTCGTCGCAGACGCCAAACCACGATCGCCGGTTACGAAACCAACCCGTCCATGACCATCGAAACCTACATCAGCGACGACCCCAACGACGCCAGCCGTCAGTTGTTCGAGTGGTTCAAAGCCTGCCTGCCCCCGGAAGAAGGGGGACTGGGGCAATGGTCCCAATACCGCGCCGACGGTTCCGTCGTCCTCTACAGCCCCGACGGGGAAGAGGTGTTGCGCTGGAACCTGGAACGGGCCTGGCCGAAAAAATATTCCATCGCCGACATGGATTCGACCTCGGGGGATCTGGCTGTCGAAACTTACGAAATCGTGGCTGAATCAATTATCAAACAAGTCGCCATGAGCGGTAACGTCGTCAGTCCGAGGAATGCAGCTCCCGTTTAATCCCCCCCATTCGTCTGTCGGTTAGGAGATTTTGAATTATGGCTTATGAATATTTGACCTCGGCCCGATTTTACTTTGAATTTGGCAACAACACCCGCCTGCTGATCTCGAAGGTGAGTGGGGTTTCCATCAGTATCGACCCGGCCGCGGAAGGACAATCCATCGGTTCGGGGAAAAACGTCAAAAGCGAAACCCAAATTACCCCCGCATCGGTGACATTTGAAAACATGACTTTGGAATTTGTCACCACCGCCGAAAACGATGCCTTGGTGCAATGGTATTTGGAATGCCATCCCCCCGCGATGACGGGCGGAAAAACGGATGCCGTCTCCAAAGTCAGTCAGGCATCCCTGGTGCTTTACAAGCAGGACGGAGCGGAGGGCGCCCGCTGGAATCTCAAAGACTGCCTCCCCGCCAAGTACACGACGACCCAAGCCAGTTCGGACTCGACGGACCTGTTCAAGGAAACCATCGAAATCAGCCATTCGGGGTTGGAGAAAGTCCCGACTTTGGGAACGACGGTCTAATCGTTTGATGGCCGATCGCT
Source organism: Lyngbya sp. CCY1209 (assembly GCF_055795065.1). Classification (NCBI taxonomy): domain Bacteria; kingdom Bacillati; phylum Cyanobacteriota; class Cyanophyceae; order Oscillatoriales; family Microcoleaceae; genus Lyngbya; species Lyngbya sp. CCY1209. The sequence continues at coordinate 23,591 of NZ_JAYFER010000553.1, read as the reverse complement.
CATAGCTATAAAAAGACCATGACTGGTGATTTACTCGCACAACAACGCCACCTCTACGAGGTGCTGACCGCCTGCCGTTTTTATGTCGCCTTGCATTTGGACGGCAGTCGAGATGATGTCGATGGCTACTTTATGGAGTCCCGGGGATTCAAATATTCCCAGGATGTCATTACCCATACGGAAGTGTTTCCAAAAAAGTGGGGAAAGGCGACTCGGGGTCAGGTGATTCGCACCAAACTGCCGGGAAACAATAATGTCGATAACTTTTCCCTGCGTCGGGGGCTGATGGCTTCGACGACACTTTGGGACTGGATCGCCACCGTCAATGATGGCGGTTGGGCTTCTAAGTTTAAAAATGGCTTTTTGACTATTTACCGCCAGGACGGTTCGGAGGGGGCGCGATTTGCCTTCGACGGCGCCTGGCCCGTCAGCTACAGCATCACCGACAATCTGGCATCGGGGACCGATTTGGCGGTGGAGGAGTTGGAGATCGCCTGTGAAGGGTTTGAACGAGTCTTGTAGGTGGCGATTCAACCATGCAAACGGAGTTTGAGTTTACCTTGCCCAAGGGCTATTTGGACCCGGAGGGCAACGTGCACCAGCGGGGCGTGATGCGGCTGTCGCGGGCGATCGATGAGATCGTCCCCTTGCGTGATCCCCGCGTCCAAGCCAACCCCGCCTACGCCACCGTGATCATCCTCGCCAGGGTGATCACCCGTCTCGGCGATTTGGAGGAAGTGTCCCCGGCGGCGATCGAAAATCTGTTTGCCGTAGACTTGGCTTATCTCCAGGATTTCTATCGCGAAATTAACGGTTTGGTGAAGTCTGAGTCAGAATAAAAGTCCCCCTTATCAAGGGGGATTTAGGGGGATCATCCATCTCATGTCAACCAAAACTTTACCCGCGATCGCATTTCCTTTTACCCTCCCCGTCGGATTGTTTGACGGGGGAGGAATCTTGCATCGGGAGGGAGTGATGCGATCGCTGACGGGGTGGGACGAACTGTTTCGGGAACGGGATTTGCGAGTTTTGGACAATCCCGCCTACGGGATTTTAGTCATGCTGTCCCGGGCAATTGTCCGCTTGGGGGAGATTTCCCCCGTGACGCCGGATGTATTGGAGGGATTGTTTTTACCAGATCTGGACTATTTGCAAGCCGTATACAACCAGATCAATCCACCCGAAGCGGCGATTTCTCTGGCGGGGGAGTGGCGGGCTACCCCCTAGAGGATTTGTATCGGGAGGTAGCCTTCATCGCCTTTTATTTCCACTGGTCCAGGGCCGAAATTCTCGATTTAGACCATCGGGAACGGCAGCGCTGGATCGGAGAAATCGCCAACTTGGTTCGGCGAGAATTGGGTGAATAATGTCGAATCCGGTTAAATAACCACTTTCGTCAAAGCCAATTCCGGCTCCCCCCTTTCTCCCCCCAATTCTCCCCCCTTTCAAAGGGGGGCTGGGGGGGATGGGGGCTGGGGGGGATCTAGGGGCTGGTAAATAACCGGATCTGATCTGAAAAACCCAATTTTCGACTTTTTTTTACACAAAAATTTACATAAATCATCACCTTTTTGATTTACAATTAATATCAGACCCGGTTAATTGCTCAGACATTGAGAGGATGGAGAATTTGGGGAGAAGGATGAAAAATCAGACTCCCGACTCCCGACTCCCGACTCCCTCGATCTCAGATGTTTTGTGGTCAATTATCAGGATTTGATATAAGGTGCAGTTATAGCTTTTCGTTCCGACTATTATCAATGGAAGCGGCAATTGGGAGGGTGTTCTAATGAAAATACAACGCCGGAAAAAACGCCAAAACGAAAGCCCTGCAGCCCCCGTGCAGGAACAATTTCAGTCCCGGCCGTTTCAGGACGCCAACTTTGCCCCCCCGGACAAACAAGCCGCCCCGCAGGAACGCGAATCACAGCCGGAAGCGTCCGGGTTCGATTTTGCCAGCATTCCCCTTTTTAGCAATGGTAATAGTACCCCAACCCAGCCCATCCAGCGCAGCGAAGAAGAAGACGTGCAGATGCAGGCGGAACCCAACTCGCCCCTGCACCGCCAATTTCAAAATTTAGCCCGAAGAGATAACCCGCAAAATTCCGCACCCCCGCCACCCATTCAAGCCCAACTCACCGTGGGGGCAGTAGGGGACAAATACGAACAAGAAGCGGACCGGGTGGCGGATGCGGTAGTCGATCGCATCCAATCTCCCCCCACGACGAAAGAGGTTCAGAAACAGGAAGAAGAAACACTGCAACAAAAACCCCAATTATCGACTCCGCCGACGATTTCTAAATTGCAGAAAAAAGAGCAGCCAGAAACGGTACAGCGGGAGTCCGAAGAAGAAGATGAAGATGTACAAATGAAGCCCCAGACGACTGAAGCCGGGGGAGAAGTGTCGGCGGATTTCGAGTCATCCCTTCGGCGAGAAAAGGGTGGCGGACAACCGTTGAATGAGAACTTGCAGTCCCAAATGGGTTCGGCGATGGGGGCGGATTTTAGCGGCGTGCGGATTCATCAGAATTCCCCGGCAAATCAACTGAATCAATCCATCCAAGCCAAGGCTTTTACTACGGGACAGGATATCTTTTTCAAACAGGGAGAATATCAGCCGGAGAGTCGGGGCGGACAAAAGCTAATCGCCCATGAGTTGACCCATGTGGTGCAGCAGGGTGGGGCATCAAATAATCACGCTGTTCAAGCCGATTTCATTCATCCGATAATTCAACGCAAGTTGAGTAAAGAGCAAATTAAACACGCCAACCGAATTCGTAAAGCCAGGGGTCTTCCTTTGCTTTCTGTCAAGGAAACCAAAAAACTCAAAACAATCGAAGAAGCGATTGGAACACCTGTGGCGACCAATAAATCCACAAAGTCTAAAAATATTGCCAATCCGGAAAATGTTAAAAACAACAGCAAATCTAGCGGAACGAACAGCGGTTCAATACCAAACAGCCCTGAATATGTGTGGGCTAACGCTGATACTCTGGGCAATGTAAGTTTACAAGAGGCGAGAAAAATTCTTGAAAGTGCTTTTTATTCTAACTGGTTTTTAGCACAAGAGTACCTGCTGTATACAGACAAATGGGTCCAACTAGGAAAAGAAAAACAAGAAGCAGAAGCTAAGTTAGATAATTTCAAAAAGCTGATGAAGATTTTTATACAACTACGACAAGAAGAAACCAATAATCTTTTAAAAGATATTCAAACAGAATTGTGGACACAAAATCAATTTAAAGAGATGAAGTATGAGGAACAAGTTTTGGCTTGGGGGTCAGCAGGCAGCACATCTTTAACCTCGGATATTGATTATAATTTGAAAGGAGCGGGTTCCATTCAAGCAGTGGGTTTATTTAATCAATATTTCAAAACGAAGTTAAATTGGGCATTAGACCCCGGAACTGTTTATGATGTCAATGTTTATGCTCAAGATTTTATGACTCCTAGCCTCAACAAAGAAGGTAAACCAAGTAAACCATTTGATATGAAAAAAATTGACGATAAAAATAGTACCATAACGCCTGTGCAGGAAATTCAAGAATTAAATGCACCCGAGGCACGAGAATCATTGGGTTTTGAGGCATTTTCTTTAAACCAAGATGTTTGGTCTATGCTAAAAATGCGAATTTATATGAAAAATAGTGAGTGGAATAACTATAAGCAAGAAATATTACCACAACCTCAAGGATATACTTCCGATGATGAGTTCGCTCGTCGATCGCAAATCGAAAATCAAATTGAAGATGCAGAAGGTTATTACCAAGACTATCAAAGTAGTTTAGACAAGAAAATTAAGGAGATTGAAAATAGCGGGGATGAAATTTATCAAAAAATGCGGTCTATGTTAGATCAAGGGAAAGCGCATCTTTCCCATCACCAGACGGAAGAATCTAAAAAAATGATGGCTGCAAATTTAATTTATGAAGAAAAATTACAAACAGTCAGTCAATTACGGCAAGAGTTACAAAATTTAAAATCATTACAACCCCTCAAAAAAGAATCTCAAATAAAAGCAGTAGGAATTAAGCTCAAAAACGCTCTATCAGAAGCTATTATTTATTCAAATGAAGCTTATTTCACCCAAGGAGCCGTTCATTTTTCGGTCATCGGACAACAAATTGGCAAAGGAAAGTCTACTTTAATTATGTCTCAAGAAGAGCATCTTCATTCTTTCCGAGAGCAAGTTGGAGATACATTGAAAGTTTTGAGTAATTATGAAGATAATCAGGTTATAAAGGCTGCCAGTAAAGCCGGTAAATATATCGATCGCATGGCGAAATCTGCAATCCCAATTATGGATGAAAATCAGCCAGTTGGTTATCAAGAACTGGCGGAGATTGGAGCAGAAGCTGCCAAGCTGAAATCGGACAAAACCAAAGTAGAAGAATTGAGGGATAAATCGAGTGAAAAAGGGTTAAATGATGCAGAGAGCCAAGAATTATCAGATTTAGAAAATACAGTTGACCTGCGCAATGGTCAATTCCCAGACTTCGTTAAAGCTCGTTTTGAAACGGTTGCCCAACTCAGGGAAACGGTGATTAAAGTTGGCAAACAAGTCGAGATCGATTTTCGTAAGAAGCAACGAGAAAATAACCAAAACCAAAATCCAATGTAATTCCACCTAAATGAGCGATGAGTTATATTATCTTGCGCGACATTCCCAAGCAGTCCGTTCAACTTGACCTCCTGGTGCATCAAATCCAAGGCGGTTTCCGAGGCTTTCGAGAAGTTCCCCCAGGTTTCCATTATGGGGCAATTTTAGACCGGGGAGAATGGAGAAATTTTTGGTGCTATCTTTCACCTGAAACGGTATTGGTGAAAAGATTTGATGCGGACCAACAACAGTTGGTTGATGAGACGCCGGAACAGACAGCTCAATATTCTCAGCTCGCCCATCAAAATGCACTGGATATGGCATTGGTTCCCTACCCAGCCAATCAGTGGCAAGGTTGGCACTCTATTACTCAATATATTACCACCGATTCACCCATATTACATAAAAACGCTGCATCAGATTTTTCGAGTGAATTTGCCCCCAATCATCCATCTCGGTTTGAACAAAATTTCCGGGAAACTCATCATGGAAATATAGCAGATTTTTTGGAAGAATTTCAATTTGCTTTTTTATGTTGGTTGATGTCTTTAAAAGGGGAGGTCGATCTTGTGGCTCAACAAAGATGGTCTTCGTTACTGAATGGAATGTATAATGCGGGGGAGTTTGCGATCGCATCTCATCCAGATCTGTTCAGTCAATTTGTAGATGCTCTCTTACCACAGTTGGATCAAATCCCGCCAGAAGCGTTCACCCAAGATAGCATTGTTTGTACTCATTTAGATGATTTTATTGAAGATATGAATGACAGCGAAAATATGAATTTAAAAAAGAAAGCAAGAATATTATTGAATTATATCACAAAACGAAAACTATGAGGCTGTAATAAATCACCATGTTCAACAAAAAACTATTTTGTAATTCGGAATAAATACGATATATTTTATCCCTATAAATGGGGTTTACATCGCATTTAAAAACTCAATTAATTCAAATAAGGAGTCCCGATCAATGAAAATCCAACGCCGGAAAAAACGCCAAAACGAAAGCCCTGCCCCCGTGCAGGAACAATTTCAGTCCCGGCCGTTTCAGGATGCCAACTTTGCCCCCCCGGACAAACAAGCGGCCCCGCCGGAACGCGAATCACAGCCGGAAGCGTCCGGGTTCGATTTTGCCAAAATTTCCATTGTGGGCAATGGCGACGCCCCAACCCAACCCATCCAGCGCAGCGAAGAAGAAGACGTGCAGATGCAGGCGGAACCCAACTCGCCCATGCACCGCCAATTTCAGAATTTAGCCCGAAGAGATAACCCGCAAAATTCCGCACCCCCGCCACCCATTCAAGCCAAACTCACCGTGGGGGCAGTAGGGGACAAATACGAACAAGAAGCGGACCGGGTGGCGGATGTGGTTGTCGATCGCATCCAATCTCCCCCCGCGACGACAGAGGTTCAGAAACAGGAGGAAGAAACACTGCAACAAAAACCCCAGTTATCGACTCCGCCGACGATTTCTAAATTGCAGAAAAAAGAGCAGCCAGAAACGGTACAGCGAGAGTCCGAAGAAGATGATGAAGACGTACAAATGAAGCCCCAGACTGCCGAAGCTGGGGGAGAAGTGTCGGCGGATTTCGAGTCGTCCCTTCGGCGAGAAAAGGGCGGCGGACAACCGTTGGATGAGAACTTGCAGTCCCAAATGGGGCGGGCAATGGGAGCAAATTTTGGCGGCGTGCGGATTCATCAGAATTCCCAAGCCAATCAACTGAATCAGTCCATCCAAGCCAAGGCTTTTACGACGGGCAAAGACATCTTTTTTAAACAGGGAGAGTATCGGCCGGAGAGTCGGGGCGGACAAAAGCTCATCGCCCACGAGTTGACCCATGTGGTGCAGCAGGGTGGGAGTCAAATTCAGTCGAAAAAAGACGACAATTCAACCGTCGCTACTGGGGGCTTACTCACGCTACAAAGGAAAACATATACAGTAAAAGATAAAGCTCATGCCAGAGATGAAAATAAGAAGAGTAAAGAAAAATATAATCCTGGGGATTTGGTCGAAATTAGTGATGATGAAACTCAGCACAAGATCGATCCGGCTGGCAACAATAGATGGTATCGAATTAAAGATAGTCAACCTCCTCGTTATATTCGGGCAACTCGATTGCAGTTGTATGGAACTTATATCTCCGACAAGAAACGTGTCAATAGCAATGATAAGGCTTTAGAATCACAAAAAGATAATATCGAAAAAATAAACGAATTGACAAGAATTGAAAAGCGAGACTATAAAAACAAAAAAGGTGAAACAGAATCGAAGAAAATGAATCTTGCCGAGCAAATCGACTTGGGCAAAGGTTTTCTGAAAGATGATGATGATACAGATGATATCGTTAAAGTGATAACAAAAGATGATATCGTTAAAGTGATACAAGAGTTGAGTCAAATTCCCGAAGGGAAAACCTACTTATCTCAAAATGGTTTTCTTACCCAGGAAGAGTTAGAAAAGGTGGCAGAAGAAAAACGAGTGATCGGAGATTGGGAAAGATATGAAGAACATGACATTGACCTTAAAACTCTGGGAATTGCGCCTGATGTTCGTGGAGAGGCAGTTTTGAGTCCAATTCACCGTCTGCAAATTGCGACTTATCAGCGAGATTTAGGAATTAAGGATGAAAAATTTCGTCAAACCCCCGGATATTTGCGTTATGAAGCGAAGAATATGAAGAAAGCTAAAGAAGAGTACGAGAAAGCTGCCAAAACCGATCCTAATAGTGAAGATAGCCAGAAGAAAAAGGAAAACTATGAAGCCGTGAAGAAAGGGATCTATGATAAAGATACTGAAATGTGGGAAAAGGCTCTAAATAATGATTTAACAACTATACCAAAGTCAAATCAAGAGATCGCCAAAAAATATCAGGAACAAACGGATTCAGCCATTGCCATTCTGAAACGAGTTTTTATTGTTCTTCAGCATGGATTGATGTACCGTGATGACCAAGACAAACCCAAGTTTGAGGAATGGCAAGAGAACGTTGCAGTGGCACTCTCCCACGGCGGTCGCGTCATGATCAATTTGCCCCCTCTTCAAGGCAAACAAGACCAGCATGAGTTTATTTATTGGCTGCTGGGTGGTTCATCAGCCCAAGTCCAAGAACATAAACCGAAATCACATAATGACAAGGGTGCGGATAAATCCAGTGACTATTACAAAGCAAAGGTCGATACTCGAATTGCTTCTAGTCACGACGTAGAGGTTACTCAAAATTCATTGAAGGAGGTCAAGAGTAACACTTTTGATATCAAGGGTAAAGTCCCTGGAGCCACGAGTACCATCAAACATTATGGAATGGATATACCGTTGGGTGGACTGGGCAATGAAGATATGGCGGGTGATGTCATCCTACCAGATGGCCGACACGGTCATATGTACATCTACTACAGGCCTCCAAGCAAGGAAAAACCTGGCAGCGTACTAATTGGTGCTGAAACCTCCAGAATGGCTCATACAGATGTGTTTGGTATGTATCACGATAAGAGGGGCGCTCCGGCTGAGGTGTCTCCCACCGGGACCAGTAAAGCCGGAAGGATCGGTGCGGAATTTGGCGGTCGGGTCGTTGACTATACGACCCTAAGTGAGGATGGGAAGAGTCTAACAGTTAAAGATGCCGATTGGTTAAAACAGCTTAAGACAGCGGAAGAAAATGTGCAGAAAGGTGTCATTACATCTAAAGAGTTGTTGGGAGAAAAATTAAAGGAAGAACGCAGAAAGTTATTATTTGAAAAGCCGATGCCAGAACAACAAAATTCACAAAAAGAAGACGGCTAATAAAAATAGAGTATTTCAATGTAAATTGAATGAAATCAAGTCTATATTTGTACTTGATGCAATTGTCAAATGAGGAGCGATGCTGAAACGTTTCATCTCAATTCGATATGTCCTGCCCCTGTCGATCGCTCTCCCGTTGTTACTCGCCACAGGACTAACCACCCTGCTGGCATTTCTCAGCGGCCGCCACGCGATCGATGTCCTGAGTTTAGAATTGAGCAATAAAGCTCTGCTGTCAATCGAAAAACACATCGCCGCCGCCCTAGAAGTTCCCCAACTGATAAACCGCTACAATGCGATCGCGGCGGGTCAAGGATTTCTCGATCCCAATAATTTCGAGGTCTTGCAATCCTACTTCTGGGATCAAACCAAAACTCGTCAGTCCGGCCTCGACATTTATTTTGGGTCAGAAAATGGCAATTTTCTGGAAGTGAAACGCTTCCCGGATGGTCGGACTTCCCTATTGTTGCGCGATCGCACCACCGCCCCCCGTTTGGAAGAGTACAGCCTCGACAGCCGGGGACGCAAGGGGGAGAAAAGAGTGACAGAACAACAGTACGATCCCCGCATCCGCCCTTGGTATACTAAAGCCCGGGAAGTCGGCGATCTGACCTGGAGTCCCATTTATATTTTTGCTACTTACAGACAGTTAGGGATTACCTCAACCGTACCCCTTTATAACGCTCAAGGTGATTTCATCGGCGCTTTTGGTATCGATTACCGGCTGAGTGAAATTAGTGATTTTCTTGCCGGTTTGGAAATCAGCCCCCGAGGGGTGGTATTTATTATCGAGCCTTCCGGCGACTTGGTTGCTAGTTCAACAGCCCAAGAGCCATTTCTGGAAATCGACGAAAAACAGGAACGATTGCCCGCCATTCAAAGTCAGGAACCCGTGATTCAATTCACCATGAAATACCTGTTGAAGAACAGCGACAACCTAGCTGATATTCAGGAAAAAACGGGCTTCAGCTACAGATTGCAGGGTCAACGGCAACTGGTACAGGTGGCTCCCTTGCAGGAAAATTTGGGTTTAAACTGGCTAATTGTGGTGGTGATTCCCGATCGCGATTTTACCGAACTGGTTTATGGGAACATTCGTTTTATTCTGGCGATCGGAATCATCGTAACAGGTGTTGCGACGGTCTTGGGAGTGGTGGCATCGCAGTGGATTGTGGGGCCGGTGGGGGAATTACACCGGGCGGCGAAGGCTTTAAAAACCGATGATTTTGATGCGCTCAGTTTACAAGAAATAGCATCCCGACCCGATGAAATTGGCGAATTTAGCCAGACATTTTTGGAAATGGTTGAAAGCATCGATACCCGCCAACAAAGCTTGGGGGAAAAACTCGAAGAACTCAGCCGAAAAAATGAGGAGTCGCGACGAACCGCTTCTCAGGGTCGGGGATTCAATCTTGAGGACTTACAAAACTTAATCGCACGCTCCCAACAGGTGCGACAGAAGCGCTCCCATGATTAGTTCTCCGAGTCTGGATTAGCCCGAACCATCACTTCGATGCTGTTGGAACTGATCGGCCGCACTTTCGTGGTGATGTCGAGTTCCGGGAGTTGGGAGACGTTGGGTTTCTGGGATTTCTTCGTGCTCGCCGGTTTGGGGGATTGACCTTTGGCAGATCCGATTTGCGATCGCGTGGTTTTTGCCGATTTGCCGGTTGGTGACTTGAGTTCCGCCGCCAAGGTTTTATCGATGCCAATATTAGCAGGCGTACCCCCTTCCCTCGCCAGCCGCTTCAAAAAGGCTTTCATCTTTTGAGCATCCAAATATTTACCTTTCCCCTGAACGTTGACAATGTAAGCGAAGCTATCGCCGATGGTCATCGTCCGCACCAATTTTACAACGTCGAGGTCAAATTTAACTCGCACATCTTCGAGTTTGCTACTGACCATCGTTTTATCGGGATTCTGATTGATAATCGCTTTGATTGCCTGCACTACATTTCCAATCAGTGCCGGGGACATTTCGACTTCTTCGATCGCCTCCGGATTATCCATATTTTCTTTCAGTTTCTTCTTCGGTTCTTCTTCTTCCTCTTTCTTTTCAGTTATTGTCACTTTCATTTTTAACTTGCGCTTTTTGATCCGCGATCGGATGTTCACTTTTTGATTTTTATCTTTCTTTGCCTGAATCGTGGGAATTGGCGGGCGATCGCCAATTGGAAGAACGGGAATCACTTCGCGGCTGTAGGTATCCGACGCAAAAAAGCGTTGAATGTCGGGCTGTTCTCCCGACTGTTGCACGACGTGGGTGAGTTCGTGGGCGAGGAGTTTTTGACCGCCGGAACTGTGGGGATTATAAGTATCTTGGCGGAAGAAAATATTTCCTTCCGTCGTAAATGCTTTTGCATTCAAGGAACGACTGAGGCGATCGCTTTCCGTATCCCGGTGGATGCGAACTCGCCCAAAATTGAAGCCAAACGCCGCTTCCATCGGTTCTCGAACCGATTCTGACAGAGCTTCTCCTTGACTTTCATGTGTTTCTAAAGCTGTTTCAATTGCAGGTGTTATTTCCTTATAATTGGAGCCGATTGATGCCTCCTTTTTCTGGACTTTACCTTTATTTTTGGTTTTTCTTTCCACTCCGACAATGACGTAGCTGCTCCCCTTTTTCGTCTTTTTCTTGTTCTTCATTTTCAGGGATTTCAGTTTATAATTCTTCTTGAATTTTTTCAGCAGCTTTTTAACCCGACGGGCTTTCGGATTTTTCTTGATTTTCTTCTTCAATTTTGTCGCGACTTTCTTCAGAACTTTGGATTTTTTCTTTTTCTTTTTATTGTTTTTCTTTTTGTCTTTCTTGTCCTTTTTCTTGGATTTAGTTTTGTCCTTCTTATTTTTCTTTTTCTTTTTGTCCGTCTTCCCTTTCTTCTTGGATTTGGTTTCACCCTTCTTATTTTTCTTTTTCTTTTTGTCCGTCTTCCCTTTCTTCTTGGATTTAGTTTTGCCTTTCTTTTTCTGACTCTTTTTCTTGCCCTTCTTCTTGTTTTTTTTGTTTTTGCCTTTTTTCTTGGATTTTTGATCCTGCGAATCTTCCAATGAATCCATCAGAAAAGCGGCGGGATCGAGAACCATCAAAACGCTGCCGACAGAATCAAAAACACCACCCACAACCTTATCAACCGGACTTCTCAACTTTTCAATCACTTTTTGAATTTTGCCGGGAAGACCACCCAAACCTAAAACGCTGGCCAACAGTCCCAAAACGAGCGGAAGAATTTTAACCAATGCAAACTCAACCGCCTTGGCAATTTGGCTGACAATTTGGGAAATAATCGCATCCATTACCGATCCGATCGCCTCCAAAAGCTCCCGGATCATGTCCATATTGTTGATAAAAAATATCAGTAAATCAACAATTGCTTTGGCAATTTTGACAATTCCTGAAGCCGGATTCGTCAAACTTAAAACCCATTGAATCCCCGCAATCACAATTTGAGGAATTACCACCTCAAACATGATGCCACTCATGAACACATCTTTAAGGGTGGATAAACCCGATTTGATGAAGTCCCACAACACCATGATCCCTTTCTTGGGAAACTCCACGATCGCCGTAAAAAAGCTGACCGCCAACGCCGGTAAATCCTCGGGTATGGATTCCAAATACTCTTTCAAGGCGGCGGGTCCATCTTCGATCAGAGTGGTTAAAATGTCACTCGCCCAATCTGGCAACGCCCCGGAAGCCAACTCAAAAATATAATCTTTCGTCAAACCCAAAACTTGCAGGATGATATCGAGAATCCCCTGTAAATCAAACTTGTCGGGAAACTTGATCGGCATATCCATTCCCAACAGCCAATCAAAAAGGGCATTTTTAAGGTGGGTGGCAATATTTTTTCCGAAGTTTTTAAATCCTTCTCCAACGCCACCAAATAGGGCATCCATGATCCCGCTCGGGTCGTCAACAAACGCATCCAGAAAATCCCCCGCCCGACTCCCAACCCCGGGAATTTGTGCGATGACCGGTTCGATGACTCGCAACACCTGCCGCAGAATCCAGGCGGCTAGTTTGGCAATGGCGGCAACGGCTTGGGCGAGTAAACTTTTATTTTGGTCTTTTAATTCTTTGATGCGTTTGTCAATTTCTTTGAGGCTGGCTTCATATTTTGCCGTCAAATCATCGACCAGTTTGTTTTGGCGATCGTTAATACTGCTTTCCAAACTGTCAAATTGAGCCTGCACGTTAGCCGCCGCTTCGTTGCCGACCCCTTTCAAACTTTCCGGCAAAGCGGCGACGTAGGTGGTGACGCGATCGCGCCCTTCTTGAACTGCATTTTTTGCATTCGCCAATTCTTCTTCGACGATATCGGCAATCCGATATACCCCGGCTTTTTGTTCGGCGACAAACACTTCCCGAGCCGTCGCATAGATATTATTCACTTCGCTGGGAAGGCCGCTAATAATTTTATTATACGCCCACAGAGGCAAATTAAAAAAGCGTTTCAGATAAAAGCGAACCTTGACATAAGCCCAACCCGTCTTGATCTCGATCCAGGGTATCCACAGCGGGTTTCTGTTGTAGTAATAATCATGTTTCCACTCTTGAAATAATTCTTGCTGTTTGGCTTCAAAAGCGTCTCTCGCCTTTTTGTTCGTCGCTTCAAATTCGGCATTAACCCGGGCATCCATGCGATCGAGAATGCCGTTGACATTGACTTGAGTTTCGTCATAAATTGCCTGAATTTCTTGGGTGACTCTCGCCCGTTCCCCTTCGTCCTTTTGTTGGGCTTGGGCTTGGGTATTGGCGACATTAATAAATTCCTCGCTTCGCGTCGCGAACATCTGCTCTTGAGAGTCGAAAACAGCCCCGGATTGAACGTCGAGGGTTTCTTCCTGAACCCCCTGTTCTTCCTCTCGAAAACTCGTCGCCGTTTCCTCGACATTTTCTTTCGCTTCTTCGACTGAATCGGAAACATTAATTCCCGCTTCCGACTCGTACAATTCCACCCGATTTTGATCGAGAATTACCTCCCCTTCTTGGGTCGGTTTTTCGGCTGTAAATCCCTCTGCGTCCCGCTGAATCATCCGTTGCGGATGGGATACCGTGGCATTCACCGGAACCACTTCACTCTCGCTTTCTTCTTCTAGGGAGGACGAGGTTTCCGCCTCCGGCATCCTCATCACCGTTTCCGCCGTGCGATCGGCTTCCTGCTCGTATTTGTCCCACGGTGCCCCCACGATCGACTTCTTCTGAAGCTTTGCGGGAATCAATTCATCTAAAGCCTGTTTCGTTTCTTCTAAGGGCTTTTCGACCTGTTCTTCCGACTGAGATTTCGGCACCGTCGCTTCCGCATCGATCGCTTCCGGAACGGGGGCTTCTCCAGTTTCTTCAACGGGGTCCGGAGTCGGCGTTGAAACCTTCGGTTCCTCCAGATCTGGCGCGGGCTCTCGGGTGGCGGAATCTTCGAGTTCTCCCCCCGATTCGGATTTGGTATTTTCAACTTCTTGTTTGATGTCTTCCGTCGCCTCACCCGCACCTTTAGCCTGTTCGACATCTTCCTGACTCTCGGGTTTATTTTGATCGAGTACAGCCAGAAGGTTACTGATAAATTCTTCCTTATTAAACGGTTTCACTTCCTTCAGGGAAGCCTCTTCCGATTGAGATGCTTGAGCCTCCCGCATTTGCTGGGCGGGGTCTACGGCGGCATCTTGGGCTTCTCTGGCTTTATCGGCGGCGGGTTTGTGGGTACTTTGTTCGGCGGCGAGGTGTTGGGTTTGTCCCACTGCGGCTTTAAATGCCGGGTCAGAATCGGGCGATCGCGGCGCGGGTTTTCCGGTCAAATCCGGGGCTTCAACCACACCCGGATCGTCCAATCCTTCCGGAGTATCTGTCGCTTCCAAAAAGCCATCTTCCGGGCTGGTTTCCTTTTCCTGTTCTTCCGCTTTTTTTTCCCCTTCTTTTTCCGCTTCTACCTCCGCTTTCTCAGCCTGGGCATCTGCTTCTTCTTTGGCTTTCTTTTCCCCGGCAATATCTTTGACTTTTATCTGTTGTTCTTTTCCGTCTGTTTCGTCAGCCTTGGACATCTCTGAATCGGTTGCTTTTTCAGAGGATTTTTCTAAAGTTTTTCCTTTTTCTTTAGCTTTTTCTTCATCCTCAGCACCGACCATTTCTTCCGTTTTATCAGCCTCTTCTTTGGTAGATTTTTCCGTTTTTTCAGCTTCAGAAAAATCTCCCCCTTCGCTTTTCTTATTTTTAATTTCATCAGCTAAGGCTGTCTCGGCTTCAGTTTTATCTTCTTTGATTTCCTCTTTTTTTTCAGAATCGCCTTCTTCTGACTCCGACTCCGACTCCGACTTGTCGCCGTCTGATTCACCGTCTGATTGGTCGCTTGATTGACTATCAGATTTTTGAATTTCCTTTCTATTTATTGATTTTTTCTTTATTCTTTTTTTGTCTTTATTTTCGCTTGCTTCTTTTTCTTCCTCTTCACCTTCTTCTTTTTCCTCTTCGCCTTCCTCTTCGCCTTCCTCTTTTTCTTCCTCTTTATCTTCCCCTTCTTTTTCTTTCTCTTCCAACTCTTTTTGTCGTTTTTTATCCTCTTCTTCTTGTTCTTTTTTTCGTTTTTTCTCCAGTTCTTCCCTCAAGTCCCGGCGCTGCACGATCGCTTCCGAACTCGAAATCATGTCTGGTTGTCGCCGAACTTTATTATTTTTATCCGGAATTTCTAATGTCGATTTATCCTTTGCTTTTGACCCCGTTTGCTGCACGGTATGGGTGAGTTCGTGAGCCAGTAATTTTTTACCCTGTTCTGATTCCGGGTTATATTCTCCGGCATTAAAATAGATATCTTCCCCATAGGTAAATGCTTTGGCTTCCAACTCCTGATTCATCCAAGCCGCGTCCCCATCGGTATGAACTCGGACTTTTCCAAAGTCTTGCCCGAACCGAGATTCCATAAAGTCTCGGGTGTCTTCCGGCAAAGGATTACCACTCCCCTTCTTCGCTTTCAGGCGGCGTTCGATATCTTGATCGGCTTCAAATGCACGGCTTTTGGGGCGTTTTGATTTCCGATTTTTATTGGATTTTAGAGTAATATTTACATTTTGCTCATCCTCGCTTTCTTCCGAGGAATGAAGCAGGGCATAAGGAATGGCAGAACGGCGACGGGGACGGTGGCTATTGATGCGTTGAATAGTGGGAGAAATAACTTCCGCCGTTTCTTCTTCTTGGCGTTGAATGGGCTCGGCTGTGGGGGGCAAACGCATCAACATGACCATATCCGCCATGCGATCGGCTTCTCGTTCGTACTTGTCTCCGGGGGCTCCGACAATCAGTTGCGGTTGAAAAGGCAATCCCCCAGAATTGGGTGAAAAGGGTTTTAAATTGATGCTGACATTTTCTTCATCTGAAGAACGCTGAATCGAAAACCCTGCCAAATTCGATACAGTTGAAGAGAAGGGTTTTAAATTGATACTGACATTCTCTTCGTCCGATCGCTGAATGGGAGCAGTCCCTATATAAGATATCATCGAAGACAAAGGTTTCAAATTGATACTGACATTCTCTTCGTCCGATCGCTGAACTCTGCCGATCGCCTTCCGTTTAATTCGGTTAATTTTGGAAGTGCGATCGCCCCGCAATTTCGGCTGAACTCTCGCCCCCGTTTGTTGAATCGTATGGGTCAATTCGTGGGCTAATAACCGCCTGCCGCCAGCCGAATTGGGGTTGTATTGTCCGGCATTAAAATAAATATCGTTTTCGTGGGTAAACGCTTTCGCCCTCAAATTGTGGCTGAGTTGAACCGCCTCGCTGTCGGTGTGGAGACGGACCCGGCTGAAATCATTTTCAAACCGAGATTCCATAAACTCGCGGGCGGGTTCTGGCATAGGAACGCCACGACCTTTCCGGCGGATAATGCGGTTGGCGATGTAGGAATGGGCGACAAAAGATCCGTCCCCTTTCGGCTGACGTTGCAGTTGGGTGTCGGGCGGTTTATTGTCCTCCGGCGGCGGCGTTTCCGGTGGTGCCAGCTCGTCCATTTCCGCCGTTTCTTCTCCGCTTAAATCGCTGTTTTCTTCCCCCTCTTCGTCTGCCGGGGAGGTGACGAGGCGTTTCGGTTGCAGTTTGGCGGGGGTGTAGTCGAGGATGGACAATCGGTCAAATTTATAGCCGGAAGCGAGGTTGGCTTGGCGTCGGATCTCCGGTGGGTTCGGGGGGGAAAAAAAGTGCGATCGCCCGTCGGTAGCAGTTTCCGGCGTTGCGGTGTCGGTTTCGGCAAACGATCGCGATCGCGGTAAAGCCGTTTTAGCCTGTACACTCGGGGTGGCGGGCGATATCTGCGGGATTTTCGTTCTAATTTTGACCATCTTTCCCCCAAAGGTACAGCAAGCGTAACTTTACCTTTTCGCAATTTATTAATTATAGGGGTTTCCCGCGACGGGCGGAGCATCTGTTAACTAAAGTTCACAATTTTTAGGAGAAATTTGCATTCGGTTTCGGAATTTAATGGCCAGAAATCTCGGCTCGACTTCACCCTCTCAAATCAATCTTTTAACTGGAAAAACAGATCGATTCGATCAGTTGATCCAGCCAAATTCGTCCGTAACGAGACGAGAGTCCGGGGGGACTGTCGAGTTGCAGGACGAGTTCATCAAAGGATGCCGTCAGGACAGCTTGTAATTCTTTGACGGTCACATAATATCCGGCCGATGCGGCAATTTTCGCCAGTTCTTCGCAGTCGGAAGCGGCGATAATTTGTTCCTGCAATTCCGGGCGATTCGCGATCGCATCAATAAAATCTTGCATGACTCGATAAGCGGACAAGCTAGAAGCTTATTCTACTGTAGCACAGGCATCCTGCCTGTAATATAGCAATGTGCAACCATTTGTAAAATTGTCTAGCCCCCAAACCCCCAATCTTGGGGGCTTTGACCGGATCGAATTTTCACGAATCATTTCACACTGCTATAACAAGCTGTAAGGGCAACAACGGACTATTTTACTCTAATTTTACGCCCCAAGATTGGGTGTCTATCCAACCAGGTTGCACCCCCAAATAAGCTTTGAATTCCAAGGGTATTCCCGGGCGATAGATCAGTTTCAAATAAGCCAATCTGCGGAATAAAACGCTTTCCCATCCGGGGCCGAGAAGTTGCGATCGCCGCCGCAGTGTTCCCGGCCAATTTTCGGGGGAATCTCCCTCGCGAGTTAACCCACCAAAGGAGAGGATCGCATCCCGTTTTTGGGGCAGACAAAATCCGGTTTTGACCAAACCTTCGAGGAACAGTTTCCAGGCTTCTCGATTTTCGAGATAGCATTCGATCGCGATGGTGGGTGCGATGTCAGTTTCAATTTCTATCTGCAAATTTGTTGTCTTGATTCCCGGCGATAGGAAAGCCAGAATGGCGGCGATCTGATGGCGATCGCCCTGCCATCCGATCCGGTCTAAATAGGGGCAGATCTGTTGAATAGAAATATCGCTAATATAGAATCGAATATTGTGGGGTTCCCGACTCAGCAACACGCCGGATTGAAACAGTTTCGCTGTCTTCGGTAAAGCGTTCAGCGTGCGTTCGATACGTTGACTTTTTTCGGAAGTTAGCGGATGTTCCAACAATGGATTAAGATGGGTTGAAAGATGGGCGATCGCCGAGGAACCCAAAAAGACGCTGGGGATGGGAATAGCAGGAGGTTCGGCGTCGAGATCGAATTCCAACCACAGGTCTTTAATATAGTCGTAAAAAGATGTATTTGGGGTTGACCATTGAGTGCAAAATTGGCGAATTTTTTGCCATATGGGATGGTCAATTAATTCGTCATCTAGGGACGGGATAGTTTCGTAACCAGCCAATAGGTGATAAAATTGAGGTTGGGTTTCCACCGCTTCCGAACCGGCGACGATGTCCCGGCCTCCGGTTTCCGGACTCACCCGAAAAAAGAGATCGGCTTGGGGGGTGGGGTCGGCGAGGCGGCATTCAAACCCCACCAAGGAGGCGATCGCATCGGGGAAATGTTGCCCGATACCCGACAGGCGGCGGCGGAATTCCGCCGAAATCAGATCGGGGGAAAGGTTGGGGGCGATCGCATCTAAATAATCAGTCAGAGTTCCCATTAGAAAATCTGTAAATTAGATTAAAAAAATTTGGAGTCTGCTTTCCGGCACCTTACAATTAGAGAATATTCAGAATTGAACTCATGAAAAAATGAACGGGACATCGGCGGGAATTCGGGCAACGGTTTGGAGTTGGAGGAGTGGCATCCTGGCAGCACTAATGCTGATTTCGGAAAGTGCGATCGCCACCCATCCCACTTTAGCCCAAATCGAACAATTGCCCAACCGCGATCGCCCCTCCATTCCGCCGGTCAATTGGCCCCGCCCGCAAAATCCGATTATCATCGATGTCGAGACGCCGGAACCGCTGCAACCCCGAAATCCGATTCTTCCTGCCGAAGTCGAGGAGACCCCATCAATTCCCGTGCCCGATCCGCTGCAATCTGTACCCATCCCGCCATCGCCGGATCTGGGGGCTTCTGATGCCTTGGAGGGGTTGGAAGACTTCGACTATTGGGCGAATCTCTGCCACCTTTTAGCTGACCAACAGGAGTACGGAAAGGGCCTCGCTGCCTGCGATCGCGCGATTGTTTTGAAACCCAAAGCGGCGGAAATTTGGGCGGAACGGACTCATATTTTATTAGCAACAAAACAGTATACCGAAGCGATCGCATCCGCCGACATGACCTTGGAACGGGAGTCGAAATATTCCCTCGTTCTCGCCTACCGCTGCGCGGCGTTATCTGCCCTGGGGCGGTACGAAGAAGCGATGGAAAACTGCGATCGCGCCCTGGAAATAGACCGCAATTGGGAGGATGCCACCCCGGCCGTCGTCATCTTTCAAAAAGGGCTGATCCTCGAACGCCAAAACCAATACGAAGTGGCTTTAGAAACTTACGAAGCGGCTCTCAAATTGGAACCAGACAATTCCCAGACTTGGTTGCATCAGTGTCATTCTTGGTATCAATTGGAGGAACCCTACAAGGCGATCGCCGCCTGCGAAAAAGCCCTGAAAATTGATCGCAACTGGGGCGAAAGTTCGGCCGATCGCGCCTGGAAATATCGGGGATTTGCTTCTATTAATTTGGGGAATTACGAAGAGGCCAGCACCTCCTTTGATCGCGCCCTGAATTTGAACGAAGACGATCCCACCCTGTGGGCTGCCCAGGGGTTCGTCTTCAGTGTCCTGAACCGCGATCGGGAGGCTTTAAACGCCTACGAACGGGCGATCGCACTGCGCCCCGACTACTCCTATGCCCTCGTCAACCAGTGCCGGTTATCGAACGATTTGGGGCAGTATCAAGCCGCCCAAAAAGCCTGCGAAGCCGCCTTGGAAGGGGATGGTTTTTGGGACGAGTGGGGTTCGGCCCCCGCCTGGAGTCAGTTGGGCGTCGCCCTCGCCGCCCAGGGCCAACTAGAAGAAGCCAGCATCGCCGCCAACCGCGCCGTCGGATTTCAACCGGACTACGCCGAAGCCTGGAATAATCGCGCCGTAATTTTGTGGTATCGGGGAGACTACCTGGCGGCGTTGGAATCGGTTGATCGCGCCATCCAACTCGACCCGAATTCCGCCAAGGCGTGGCAAAATCGCGGCCGAGTTTTGGCTTCTCTGGAACGGTTCGAGGAGGCGATAAAAGCCTATAATTTAGCGGTGGAATTAGACCCCGAAAACCCCGATCTTTGGTCGAGTCGCAGCGTCGCCCTCTGGCAGGCTGGAGACTATGCAGAAGCGGTCATTTCAGCCAAAGAAGCAGTGATCGTCAACCCCGAATTTTTTCAGGGGTGGTATAATATGGGAACGGCTTTTATCGCTTTAGAAGAGTACGAAGATGCCGTTTTTGCCTATCAGCAGGCGACCCGAATTGAGCCGGAAAATGCCAACGCCTGGGCGATCCGAGGTTACGCTTTGGAACGGTTGGGGCAACTCGAAGCCGCCCGAGAAGCGATCGCCGAAGCCCTGAAGTTGAATCCCAACCAACCCGTCGCCCTGCAAATTCAATATCAACTCGAAACCGAACTCTCAAATCGACAGCCACCCCCATCCCCATAGGCAACTTGATATTACTGCTATAAAAACCTGCGTCTGATATTCTATAATAGAAAAGTAATGCCAATATTCAAGGTGTCAGCAATGGTTTGGCTTGCCCATTTATCCCGACTCTGGCCGCGTGCGATCGCCGCTTCTGTAGTGGGAACAACGATCGCTCTAACAATGGGTGCAATTCCCGTTTCCGTTTCAGCACAGTCCGAATCGACGGAAACCTATACCGATTTTATGGATTGGTGCATGAATCGGGAAAACTTGTCGGAAGAAGCCGAATATACCGTCAAACTCATCTTGGAACAGGCGGGGACATTTAACTGTGTCCGAGCCAGCGAAAATTTGCTCAATTTGACTCGCTTGGATCTGACGACGAGCTTGATCAAAGATGTCGCACCCATCGGAAGTCTGACTAACCTAACTGCGTTGAAATTGATGAATAATCACATTTCCGATGTCAGTCCCCTCGCCAATCTCAAGAATCTCACCAGCCTCGATCTGAGTTACAATCGCATCGTCGATATTTCACCCCTGGCAAATTTGACCAATCTCAACGAGCTCAACCTCAGCTACAACCAAATTTCCGATATCAGCCCCCTCGACAGTTTGTCGGAGTTGAGCGAGTTGAACTTAAACCAAAATGATATCGCCGATATTAGTTCCCTGCAACCCCTGGACAACCTCACCTATTTATTCGTCCGCAACAATCCGATCGCCGACGAAACCTGTCCCGTTTCTCCCAAATATATCTGTCAGTTTTAAGAGGGAAGATCGGAGCGCGTTCAAGGGCTACGGCTCCGGATCTTTAAATTGCCGGTAGAGGTAGCGGAATTGCAGGATCAGCCCCAAGGTGACTTGCTTCATGATCAGATAGGTGACGGAAATAATGACGAAAGTAATTACCATTATCAAGAGCGGTCTTTTGGAAGTCAGATCGTCCAAAGTGCCCACCATCACAACGTGCGGCTGAGTCACCAAGTCCCAGCTATTGTAGCGTCGGAATCGACCCACAAAAATTCCGATCGCGCAAAGAAAGTGAACCAGGAATTCGGCGGGAATAATCCATTTTTTTGCCCCCTGTTTTGCCAAATAATAACCTTGGTTGATGAGGGAAATCGTGTAGGCTTCGATGCCGAATAAAAAAGCCGAGACGTAGAGGGGGATCAACAGCAGGGTAACCCTCCAAATGGAAGCCTCGGAACGAGTGATCTGGATCAGGTGAATGATATCCGTGAGCAAATAGGGCGCGTTGGGCAGAAAGGCGATAAAAACAACCAGGATGACCCACCAAAACCAAGGCCGAGAATCGTTCTTCCAGCGAAATAATAAGACGCTGAGAAGCAAAGGAATCGTCGCCAAAAAGAGATTCCAAATCAACCAATTGTGTCGCTTGAGGATATTGAACGTGTCGGCGATCATTGTTTCCATCATGTTTCAATTTTTCCCCTCTGGCAGTTTTCAGTCTGCGGGGCCGCGGTGTCGCGATCGCCACCGGCGAAGTCCCCGGTCAAGATCAGTATAGCAACAGGATTGGCGGATGTCTTTCCGGAAAAAAACCCGATCGCAATGACCGCCCCCCATTCGCCCTCCAGCAGTGATAGGATTGGGGAAATTCGTTTCACTTAGAGCCCAAGCCCGCATCAAGGAGGGGGCGATGAATCAAATTAAAACAGTCGTGTTATTGGCTTTGTTAAGCGCCTTGCTGATTTCGATTAGCTACTGGGTGATCGGTGGCACTTGGGGAGCGGTAATTGGGGTGGCCCTGGCGGCGGCGACGAACCTAGGATCGTGGTTTTATTCCGATCGCATCGCCCTGAGCGCCTACAATGCCCAACCCGTCAGCTACGAACAGGCGCCGGGACTCCATAACATGGTGCAACAACTGTGCGATCGCGGAAACTTGCCCATGCCCGGAATTTACATCATCCCCACCCAATCCGCCAACGCCTTCGCCACAGGCCGCGACCCCCAACACGCCGCCGTTGCCGTCACGGAAGGCATCCTCGAGTTGCTCCCCGAAGACGAGCTCGAAGGCGTCATCGCCCACGAACTCACCCACATCAAAAATCGGGATACCCTCACCCAAGCCGTCGCCGCCACCGTCGGCGGGGCGATTTCCGCTTTGGCCAATTTTGCCACCTACGCCATGTGGTTCCGGGGTTCGGGGAGCGATCGCGGCCCCAACCCCCTCGGCCTGTTGCTGACGGTGATTCTGGCCCCCATCGCGGCCACCGTCATCCAACTGGCCATTTCCCGGACCCGGGAATTTTCGGCCGACGCGGGGGCGGCAAAATTGACCGGAAACCCCCGGGGGTTGGCCCAGGCGTTGCAGCGACTCGACTCCAACGCCCGCCAGTTGCCGATGGGCGCCAATCCGGCCTTTGAACCGCTTTTGATCATGCACGGATTTTCGGGGCAGATGATGTCCAATCTGTTTTCCACCCACCCGTCCACGGAAGCCCGCATTCAAGCCCTGTTAAAATTGGAACAACAGATGTCCGTCTGAGCAATTATTATTCTTGCGATACCATATCGGTAGTTTCACTCTGGAGAACGAACCATGACCGAAGAAAATATACCCAAGGAGTCCGCGATCGTGGAACAGAATCAAGAAACGAGTCTCGCACCCCAAGAACCAGCCGACAGTGGCGATGGAAAATACGCCGATGTCGAAAAGGCAACCCAAGAACTGATGGATGCTATCAGACACCTGGCTTTGTCCGAAATGCAATCCGCCGGGGATTTTTCCAAAGAAGCCTACATTCGCTCGGTGCGGAATGCCCAGAAGACCATCGAAAGTTTCCAAGGACTGACTCGGGAACAGATGGAAAAATCCGTTCAAACCATCGAATCGGAAGCCGATAAAAACTGGAAAAGCGTGCTCGAAGAAATGCAAGAATGGAGCAACAAAATGCAAGAATTTAGCAATCGCTTAATGAAGGCAGCTCAGGCGGCTTGGGACGTGCTGACGGCGCCCAAAACTACAGATAAAGATACGGAATAGATCGTTTTTGGAATCATTGATTGGAGTTTTACCTCCCTTTTCCCGGTTTCTTTGAAATCGGGTTTTTTATCTCAATCTATGATGATATAGCGCTGCGCGCGGGTGTAGGGTGTAGGGTGTAGGGTGTAGGGGCTAGAAATCGCCAAGACACATGGAAGTTTC
>NZ_JAYFER010000552.1:0-248 GCF_055795065.1 Lyngbya sp. CCY1209 | reverse complement strand
ATATCGCCGGAAACGATAACATTGCCGCCACCCAACTCACCCGGACGGCGGACTCGACCGCCCCCACGGTGACACTCACCACCGACGCCGAAGAGACAATCAACGCCCCCTTCACCGTCACGGCCAGCTTCGCCGAAGAAGTCAGCGGGTTCGACGTATCGGATATCACCGTCAACAACGGCAGCGCCGACAACCTGCAAACCGCCGACAACATCACCTACACCTTCGACATCACCCCCGACGCCGAC
>NZ_JAYFER010000551.1:0-313 GCF_055795065.1 Lyngbya sp. CCY1209 | reverse complement strand
ATATCGCCGGAAACGATAACATTGCCGCCACCCAACTCACCCGGACGGCGGACTCGACCGCCCCCACGGTGACACTCGCCACGGATGCCGAGGAGACAATCAATACCGCCTTCACCGTAACGGCTACCTTCGGCGAAGCCGTCAGCGGGTTCGACGTATCGGATATCACCGTCAACAACGGCAGCGCCGACAACCTGCAAACCACCGACAACATCACCTACACCTTCGACATCACCCCCGACGCCGATGGGGAAGTGACCGTGGATATCGCGGCTAATGTGGCAGCGGATATCGCCGGAAACGATAACACCGC
>NZ_JAYFER010000550.1:0-5825 GCF_055795065.1 Lyngbya sp. CCY1209 | reverse complement strand
GTAGGGTGTAGGGAATAGAAACCGCATCCCCCCCAGCCCCCCTTTGTAAGGGGGGAGAATTGGGGGTTTCGGGTTCTGTCCCCGAACTGAATTGTCAACACTTGCCTCGCTCATTGCCATATCAAATCTGGTGGTTGAACCTGCTTCGCAATGGAATCGAAAATCGGCGATAACTCGAATCCTCGAACCCCCATCAAATCGGCTTTTTCTACTTCCCCACACCCCACACCCCACGCCCGCACACCCCACATCGCTATACAATGCTTAAGGAGAAATTGACGATTGAACCGGGTGAGGTGTGGAATTCTAACGTTATGCTGACTGATGCGATCGCAAATTTAACTTGGGGAGTCGCTTCCGTGGTGTGGGTGGAACTGGTGCGGGACGGCTATCACGTCCTGGCCCACCTCTGGCAACCCCTCTACCGCCTCCACGCTTGGCACCACCGGGTTTTCAAGCCGGACTACACCCCCGCCAACGAGACGATCTATCGAAAAGCCCACTGGTACAACGACGTCCCGGAGGCGATCGTCATGCTAACCTTCAGCCTGGGATTGTGGCTGGGAATCTGGGCTCTCACCGGCGAGCCCCACTGGTTCGCCCTGGCGGGTGCGATCTATACTTCGGGTTTCCTCTTTCCCGCGATCGCCCGGGGGTTGGGCGTTCCCCGCGCCGACGAATTGACGGATTTAACCCACCTCCCCGGCCCCTTTTCCGAACCGCCCTCCCGGTGGTTCGTGAACCGAACCTACCACTGGCGGCACCATTTCGACAACCAAAACGCCTACTTTTGCGGCACCCTCACAATTATCGATCAAATCATGGGAACGGCACTTTCTCTCAAAGGCAAAACCGTCGCCGTCACCGGGGCTTCCGGCAGTTTGGGGCGATCGCTGCTGCTGCACCTCCACAACGCCGGCGCCAAACCCATCGCCCTCTCGTCGAGCCCCCAACCCGTCACCCTGACGGCGGACGGGAAAGAATTATCCGTCAAAACGATAACTTGGCAAGTCGGGGAAGAAGAACAATTGGCGGAATTATTAGAAACCGTCGATATTCTCATCCTCAACCACGGCATCAACGTCCACGGAGAACGCACCCCGGAAGCGATCGCGCTGTCCTACGAAGTGAACGCCTTCTCCAGTTGGCGGCTGTTGGAATTATTCCTAAAAACCGTCCGCACCAACACCAATATCGCCCGAAAAGAAGTTTGGGTCAACACCTCGGAAGCCGAAGCCAGCCCCGCCTTCAGCCCCCTCTACGAACTCAGCAAGCGCACCTTGGGGGATTTGGTAACACTGCGGCGCCTGGACTCCCCCTGCACCATCCGCAAACTGATTTTGGGTCCGTTCAAAAGCAACCTCAACCCCATCGGCGTCATGTCGGCGAACTGGGTGGCAAAACAAATCATCAACCAGGCGAAACGGGACTCGCGGACAATTATCGTCACGATCAATCCCCTGACATTTATCGCAATTCCCATCAAGGAATTTTGCGTTTCCACCTATTTCAAACTATTCACCAAATCCCAAAATTCTGAAACCGTCCCCGATTCCATACTGAAGAAGGGATAAAAAAAGTCAAAAATTCCCCATTCCCCATTCCCCATTCCCTACTCCCTACTCCCCAATTCCATGTCCACTCCCACCCGCGCCGCGATCGCCGCCGACTCCCCCCTCACCGTGGAAGCGGGGGTAAAAATTGCCGAAGCCGGGGGCAATGCCGTGGATATCGCGATCGCCGCCGCCCTGGCTGCCACGTTATCGGAAATGCTCATGTGTTCCTTGGGCGGTTCGGGATTTATCATGGTGCAGGTGCCAGGACAAGACCCGGAACTGATCGACGGGGCGGACGGGATGCCCTCGGGACATCTGACATCTTCAGAAAATGCCGACTGGTGGGAGGTTCATCTGCCCTACGGGGACGGCATCGACGTGCGGGGGGGACCGGCCGCGGTGGCGGTTCCGGGGATGTTGGCGGCGTTGGAGATGGCTTGGCGGCGGCACGGATCGCTGCCCTGGACAGAATTGGTCGCCCCGGCGTTGGAATTGGCAAATGGCTTTCCGATGGGGAAAACAACGGCGATGTGGTTGGATATCGCCGGAGCGCCGTTATTTTACCGCCAACCGGCCAGTCGCGAGTGTTTCTGTCCCGATCGCGACGATCCGCCCCGGGAGGGGAAATGGTGCCGCATTCCCGGCATGGCGGACACCCTGGAGGCGATCGCGTCGGAAGGGGCCAAAGCGTTATATGAAGGGGATATCGCCGCGGCCTTCGTCCGGGAAATGGCGGACGGGGGCGGTTTCGTGACGCGATCGGATCTCGCCGACTATCGGGCGATCGCTCGAAAGCCGTTAATGCTCAATTCCGGGGGATTTCAACTGGCTTTGAATCCTTTACCGGCGATCGGGGGCGTGGCCCTGGGGAGTCTGATCCGGTTGGCGGAATTGGACTGGAGTCCGGAAAATACGGAGGCGGAGCGATCGCTGCAACAGGCCCGCGCCCAACTCTGCCTGTTCCGACTGCGGGAAGTGGACTTCAAAACGCCCGATTTCGACGATCGCCGCGTACAAGTCCTCCTGGAACGGGACGCCCTGCGGACTTACCTCGACGCCCTCCATTCCCCCCACACCACCCATCTCTCCGTGGTGGCGGACTCCGGGGCGATGGTGGCGATAACGCTGAGTAACGGCTACGGGTCCGGCATCACCATCCCCGGCACCGGCATCCCCTGCAACAACAGTTTGGGGGAACCGGAGTTGAACCCCCGGGGCTTCCTGTCCGCGCCCCCCGGTTCCCGCCTCGTCTCCAACATGGTGCCCACCCTGGCCCGCCACCCCGACGGACGGGCGATCGCATTCGGGACCCCCGGCGCCAGCCGCATCACCACTTCGATGGCCCAAATGTGGGTCCGCTACGCCTTGGAGGGCAAATCCCTCGACGAGGCGATCGTCGCCCCCCGACTGCACGTCAAACTCGACGTCGATCCCCCCGCCATCCTCTGCGAACCGGGTCTGGACGTCAGTTTGTTGGAACGACAATTCCCCATCCGCCGATTCGATCGCCCCGATATGTTCTTCGGCGGCATCAAACTCGCCGGAATTGACGGAAACGGGGAACTTCAGGCGATCGCGGATTGGCGCCGCCAGGGGGCGATCGCAATTACGGCACCACCGTGACCGGGGTTCCCAACTCCACCTGTTCAAACAGGGCCACCACGTCCTCGTTGTACATCCGGACGCAGCCGTGGGAAGCCGCCTGTCCGATGGAGTTCACCGTCGGCGTCCCGTGAAACCCGATCGTATCCTTCCCGTCGCTCCAAAAACCGATCCACCGCAACCCGAGGGCGCTATCTTCCCCCGGCGGACGCACTTCCCCGCTCCAGGGATTCTGCCACATCGGATTTTCGACCTTCTGGATCACCTGGAAAGTCCCCGTCGGCGTCTCCCAACCCGGTTTTCCCACCGCCACCGGATAGCTGGCGACCTCCGTATCGCCCCGTAACACATAAACCCGGCGTTCCCCCAGGCGCAGTTCCAACCGCACCGGCAACTCGCCCCGGGGCAGGTAGATGGAGGGGTCGTCCAGGGGGGGGATGCTCGGATTTAAGAGGGCCTGGGGCGGACGGACGCGAATCACCGCCGGAGTCGATGCCGCCGCGGGTTTGGGTGTCCCCGCCAACAGCATCCCGATTCCCAGCGTCGCCATCGCGACCTTCTGCAGCCGATCCTGAAAAATCAATTTTGGGATCATATCCAGACTCCTCACCAAAAAACAAGATACCACCATTACAAAATGACTCTCTGAGGAATTTTGCAGTTCCGTTAAAATGCTAATAAGATAGCAGAATCAAACCGGATTTGGGAAGGTGAATCGAGAGTTGGAGAGGGCGAAGACCAGCGAGCCGCTACAACTGTCTAAATTAATCCTCCGCTTCCAATTCCTCGATCGCCGCTTCTGCCTTTTTCACCCCTTCCCGATCGTCCCGTTGTTCATAGAGATCCCGGGCTTTTTTAAAGGATGAGATCGCCTGGGGTTGCCGACCGCCCCTCGCTTTCAGAGCCAGACCCAAATTGTAGTGAACCGACGGTTCGTCGGGGAAGCGATCGGCCGCCCGCCGAAAACTGACGATCGCGCCGATATAATCCTCTTGTTGGAGTTGAATTTCACCCATCGCGATACTGGCATCCACTAGATCCGGCTTCATCACCAAGGCTTGCTGATAGGCCCGCTTCGCCCGTTCAAAATCTTCTTGGACGCGGAAAATTTCTCCAATTTGGTACTGAATGTCCCCGTTGTAGGGCGCCAATTGCGCCGCCTGTTGAAACGCCTGCAGCCCCCCCTCGCGATCGCCCTGTTGCAGACGGGCCGCCCCCAGTTTGATATAAATACTCGCTTCGTTGGGGGCCAACGCGATCGCCTGTTCGAGCATTTCTTCCGCTCTCGCCACGTCCCCCCATTTCAGCCAAGCCATTCCCAGGGACGCATGGGCCTCCCAATTCTCCGGCTCCAGAGCCAGGGCGACCTGATAGGCTTGAATGGCACCGTTGTAGTCCCCCTGTCGGAACAGACTCGCCGCCAACCCCAGATGGGCGTTGATATTATCCCGCTGCAAATTGGTCGCCCGCCGATAGGCTTGCGCCGCCGATGCATAATCTTGCAACTGTGCGAAACTGTACCCCAAACCGTACTGAAAATCACCGTTGTTCGGGTCGAGGGTGATGGCGTCCTGATAAAATTTCACCGCCGCTTGAAAGTTGCCCCGCAGGGCTTCCAAATAGGCGATCCCCGAATAAATTTTCGGGTCGCTCGGGTCCAGCCCCGCCGCTTGGACGTAGAGGGTGAGGGCCCGGTCAATATCCCCGCGATCGACGAGATCCCGCCCCTGTTGTAGCAATTCGTCGAGTTGGGCGGTATTGGCCGAGGAATTGGCCTGGGCTAAGGTTTCCGGCGGTCTGGCTGCGGCCGGAACGACGGCGGTCGTGGCGACGAGAGCCACCAAAATGTTACCGAGGAGCAGTTGAGTTGTCTTGAACACGGCCTAAAAGTGAGTGAGCGTTACAGTGAGCGATCCGATCATTTAGTTATACCATTAGCGGCCCCATCTGCAAGGGGATGATTTGAGAGCAAGAATGGTTAATACTATAATGCAATCCAATTCGGGATCGATCCGGGATCGATCCGCGAGTCTGCGATCGCCCTTCCCACTTATCTCCAACCTCCATGACCGACCGACAAGCATTAATCGCAGCCAACAAAGCATTTTACCGGGCATTTGAGAAAAAGGATATAGAGGCGATGAGTGCCGTCTGGTCTCGGGGAACTTCGAGCCTCTGCATCCACCCGGGCCGCGAAGCCCTCAAGGGATGGGATGCGATCGAGCGATCGTGGCAACAAATTTTTAAGGGAACCCAATACCTCGAAATTAATATCGAGATCATCTCCACCGATATCTGCGGGGAAATCGCCTATATTGTCGCGATCGAAAACGTCATGCAAATTGTCGGGCGGCGTCGGGTTCGAGCCGAGTCGATGGCGACGAATATTTTTCAGTTGATGGGCGATCGCTGGTACCTGATTCACCACCACGGCAGTCCCCTGATGCGGCGGTGATTTTGATCAATAAAAATCCATAAAAACCCATCAATAAAAATGGTAGGGGCCAGCCTCTGCGCTTGCCCGAAAATCTCAAATGGTGGCAACCGGAATCTCAAATGGTGGCAACCGTATCAGGTAGCCCCCACACCAAGTTCGGATGAATTTGGGGTGCGATCGCGCTCACCAAATGGTAGGGGCCAGCCTCTGCGCTTGCCCGAAAATCTCAA
>NZ_JAYFER010000549.1:0-2432 GCF_055795065.1 Lyngbya sp. CCY1209 | reverse complement strand
TTGGGGTGCGATCGCGCTCACCAAATGGTAGGGGCCAGCCTCTGCGCTTGCCCGAAAATCTCAAATGGTGGCAACCGGGAATCTCAAATGGTGGCAACCGTATCAGGTAGCCCCCACAGGTAATAAATAATCAGAGTTGAGGGTGGGGATTGAATTTTGTGCGATCGCATCCTCCCAAACACACATCCCCACACCCCAACTCCAGAAAATTTCGAGCCTCTAAGCACGGGGTTTCCAACCCAAATTTCCGATGAGATATGAGTGCATTTTGGGTGTACGGAGTAGCACACACAGTTGATGGATTGGCTGCAATCGCTACCGGGTAAGGGATGAGAGGAAATGGAGCATATGGGAATCGAACCCATGTCCAGAACGAGTATTGACGCCTTGATCGTTCACAAGCTTAGTCCATCTGACCCTCTGGACGGGAACCGCCTATTATCCCTGACGGCAGGATTCTCTGGTAAAGTCTTTTCCGATGTGGTGACCAGAGGCACTTAATCGGAGCATCCGTTGGGGTTTAACCCACAGTCCTTAACGGAGTCAAACTGCGAGTGCTCGAACCTAAAGGAGGTGTTCGTTAGGCAACAGCGGCCTTAACGCGAGCGAAAGGAACAATGTTGTTCGCAATTACAATTTGTTTGAGCCTTGTATTTTCGAGAGGAGACTCACTCTCGGCTTGCATCACAAGGTCGGTTTCCTCATCCTGTCGAAACCAGTAATGCCCCTTGCTTATCTACTATGGTATATGGCAATTTGGCGTTCGTCAAGGGGGGGGCGGGGAAAGTCACGCACTCACGCATTCAAAAATTCTATAGACGATTTCCGACTCCCCACTCCCCATTTCAACAGCCGCCGAGGGAGTTTAGCCCGGGTTTTGACGGTTTCGCGGGGCATTTCCGAGGCGATCGCGCTCGCACTTCAGATAGATCGCCGAACCCCGCCAATGCTTCAAGAACGCCGGTTCCGCTTCCGGCCGCGGCTCAATCCCAACCCCGCCGCGGTGGCGAGGATCGCCCCCAAACTTCCGGGTTCCGGTACGGCTGTCGCCTGAGCCTGGAGTCGCAGGGTGAAGGTTCCGGTTCCACTGCTGGCGTCGAAGGTTTGCCAATTGGCAATATTGCCGATCAGGAGGGAGTAGTTGAGATTGAGGTTGGCCAGATCTTCGATGGGTCCTTCAAAGGGGTCAAAGGCGGTGGCTTGCATTTTGAATCGTTTGCCGCTCTGGCGATCGCTGTCGCAGGCTACCTCCCCGGCAGCCCGGAACTTTACAAAATCAAATCAACCCATGTTAAAGGGGTATTGGAACCGGATTTCAGGGCGCGGGGCTCTCGGGCTGAGGCGTGAGCCGATGACCCCGGGATCGGAGTGTAACAAAACGAGTTTTCAAATATCCGTAATTGTACGTTTATACTGTCGAACCACCCAAATTTGAACGGGTAAAATACGCAGATAATGCCAGCGTGTCAGTCAAAAATCGAACTCGATTCGTCACCCATCAAGTTCGATTGATGGGTGGTGAAACAGATCGCCAGTATCGCTCTCGGAAAATACGGATAAATTCCGGGCTACCTTTATCAAATCAAAAATATTTTGAAGCCGAGGTAAAATATTTCGATTTCCATAGACAAATTCACTAAAATTATATCAAAATAGAGTTAGCGATTCAACCCTCGAATCAATCCTCAATTGATAAATCGGTGCATTTTACTGAACTAATTAACTCAATTTTTGGAGGGAAAGACTCATGAAATCTCGACTGGTCGCAGCATTAACCGCTATCGCCGCCACTGCCACTCTCGCCGGTTCCGCCACGGCGGGCACGATTAAAGGTGCAGATACAGAATTCAAAGGACTGATTGACGAAGGCGTTTTTCAACCCTACATCCACACGGAATATCAAGGCCTCGACCCGGAATTCGTCGCCGCTCACCAACTCGACATCAGCCAACTGACATTTGCCTTCGATCACGAAGTCAGAGTCCATTTTATCAGCGAAGGCGCATGGTATCGGAACCAACTGGGAGTTCGCTCCACGGGGACCACGGCCATGTCTGATACAATTCTGTTTGATGACATTGTTTGTTTGACGGACAGTTGCTCGACCTACACGGGCTATCGAAATTCCGGCTCCGATCCGAGCGATCGCCCCCTGCAAGCCGGCGATTATGTCAGCTTGGGGGTGGTTGAAGCGGGGACGACGCTGGATTTCTTCCTCAACCAAGACGGTTACGAGAGAAGGACGAGAGTTTGAAAGCCACGTCTTTTTAAAGCGTGGATGAAAAACGAACGGCGACTGAAGTCGCCTTGAAAAAAAATCAAAAAGGTTGTTATTTTTAAACTTTTAATGCTATCATGTTATCCGAGGCTAAAACGATAAGACTATGCTGGTTTATGAGATGAAATTAGAAGGAGAAAAAGCCCAATACGAA
>NZ_JAYFER010000548.1:0-60548 GCF_055795065.1 Lyngbya sp. CCY1209 | reverse complement strand
TTTTGGGGGCTTTGATTCCGGGAAATTTTCTCGCCCCCAAACCGCCAATTTTGGGGGCTTTGATTCCGGGAAATTTTTGCGACTCATTTGACTATAGCAACCGCCCGGATTGTCGGAGGTTCCGACAATCCCTCAACCTCCCAATGATGGGGAGGTCAGAGTTGGCGGACGGTGGGAATTTCCAACGTCGAGACGGATTGACCCCTGAGAAATTGGCGGATATATTGGCCGACGATGACGGGCAATTCTTCCGGGAGGTTTTCCCCGCCGGCGTTGATGAAATGCAACTCGGATTTGGGGATGAGGGAGTTGTAAGTTTGGCTGACGGACTGGGCGATCGCATCATCGCGACTCCCCTGTAAGATCAGAACCGGAATCTTCAAAAAATCCAGGTGATCGTTGAGAAGTTCCGCCTTCAATTCTGGGGTGCGGCGGCGAAATAGAAATTCGCAGGAACTCGGCGATCGCAACATTTTTTCCCGCAGCTTAAAGCCGTCCGCGATCGCATCTCCCCGGCCCAACAAACGCAGGAACGGATGTGCCAATTTCAGCAAAAATGGAAAAATCGGCGGGTTAGCCGACAGCCAGCGCAGCCACCGCCATCGCCGTTGCAACCCTTCCACATTGACACCTTCCGGCGACAATAAAATTAACCCCTTCACCTTGTTCGGATATTTCAGGGCGTAACTGGCGGCAATCCATCCCCCGAGGGAGTGTCCGATTAAATCAACTTTCTCCAATTTTAAGGCGGCGACGTACTCCGCCAAATTTTCCACCCCCACCGCGATGGAATGGTGGATGTTGGCGGATTCGGACTCGCCGCAGCCGAGGCGGTCGGGCACACAACAATGGTACTCCGAAGCGAGTTCCTCGACAATCGGCAACCACTGGCTGCCATCCCGCCAGGACCCGTGCAAAAAAATGACATCGGGACCGGTCCCCACTTCCCGCCAGAAAATTTGTCCTTGGGATAATTTGACGCGAGAATGTCGCAGGGGTTCGGGGAGTTTGGACGGACTTTCAAACTCGGCGTAAGGAAAAGATCGATCGAACATAATCTTGCTGGGAGGTGCCGTGTAGATTGAATGGGATTAGATGCCCCGAGAAAAGACGTTTTCCCGAAAATACAGTCTCGGAAACTCAAAATCAGTAAAAAACCGATATTTCGGGATGAAATCCGGCTTTGAGAGGTTCCCGATCGCCCGATCGAAAAGGACTCGATCGAGATCGGGATTGGCCCAGTTTAAGCGATCGTCGTCCGTCCGTTCAAGTAGTCCCGGATCTGCCGTTCGTAGTCGTGGCTGAGGCGGTCCATCGGCAATGCGGCGGGTTCAAATGCCCGCACTTCTGCAATTTCTCGGGTATCCCGGATGTCAATTTTGCCGTCCACTTCCGCCGCCACCAGCACGCAAATGGAGTGCAGTCTCGGGTCGCGATCGCCGGCCGAGTACACCCCGACTAAACGCCGCAGTCGAATCAGTTCCAAACCCGTTTCTTCGATCAGTTCCCGCCGGACGGTGGTGGGAATATCCTCTCCCCAATCCACCATTCCCCCGGGCAGTGCCCACTTGCCGTTGTCTTTCCGTCGGACCAGGATAATCGTCCCGTCGGGCAAGATCGGAACGACGCTGACGCCGGTGACGGGGTGGCGAAAAATGATCCCCAAAACGGTCTGGCCGAACTGCCACCAACCTTTGATGCGGGTTAGCATCATGTTTGATATTTCTCCTTTATATTTGATCAGTTGAAAGCCCGTCAAGTTGCGGACAGGTCTTCCAGAATGGTCGTCGCGTGGGTGTCGGTTTTGACTTTCGGATAGATTTTCTGGATGAAGCCATCCCCATCAATTACGAAGGTTTTGCGGTAAATGCCCATAAATTCCCGCCCCATAAACTTTTTTAACCCATAACTGTCATAAAGAGCCGCAATTTTTCCATCTTCGTCGCACAGCAGGGGGAAGGGAAGGTCGTATTTGGCGACAAATTTCCGGTGGGATTTGGCATCGTCGGCACTTACGCCCAACACGATAATATCGCGGTTTTGGTAATCTTCGTGGCGATCGCGAAACCCGCAGGCTTCTTTGGTGCACCCGGGGGTATTGTCCCGGGGATAGAAATACAGGACGACGGTTTTTCCCCGAAATTGACCGAGTTGAACCGGGTTCCCTTCGGCATCGGGGAGGGTGAAATCGGGGGCGCGATCGCCGACATTTAGAGCCATCGGATTTGCAAAGGATTTGAAAAAACTGGGAGAACGCGGGGGCAACCTTCCGGATCGGCGATCGCCACCACCGTCCGATCATAATAACTGCCGCGGCCGTTTGTCACCGAAAATTCTCAAGCCCCGAGGGTCGAAGCCCAACCGTTGTGTGCTATCATTCACTAGCCCAAACGGTGCAGTCCACCATTTCGGGCCAATGCCGCCCGACCGGCCGCCCGAATGTCAGAATTGTACAGACGTTCAATTAGCTCCTCCACTTGTTGCCGTGTTACAAATGGGAACCTCTTTACTCCTGCGCTGGTTGCTCCCCAGTTTGGCGAGTGTATTTTTAATCGCATCTTCCGCCGAAGCTGCCCGAGTCCGCTCCTGGGAATTTGAAACCTCCCAAAACCGCCTGTCCTTCACCACCGATGGGGAGGTGCAACCCCAGGCACAACTGCTCTCCAACCCCACCCGCCTGGTGATCGACTTGCCCGGGACGACATTGGGTTCAGTCACCCGGCAGCGATCGCCGGGGGGCAACATCCGCGAAATCCGCTGGGAACAGGCTGACGCCGAAACCGCCCGCATCGTCGTCGAACTGGCCGACGGCTACACCCTCAACCCCAGCCTGGTGAGATTTCGGGGCATTTCGGCCAGGGAGTGGATGGTGCAGATCCCCCGCCCCCAGCGCACCCAAACCGCCCCAACTGCGGCTCCCCGGCCGGCTCCTCAACCCGTCTCTCAACCGGCTCGACAGACAGCCCAAAACACCGCCGCCCGCCCCGTCCCCGACTCGGCCGCCACCGTCCTCGAAGACGTGGAAGTGCGGGAGAATGGCATCGTGCTGCACACCAGCGGCCAGATGCCGCAGATCGAGTTCAAGCGATCGCAAGACGGAACCTGGATGACCGTGGACATTCTCGGCGCCAATCTGGGGTTGCGATCGAGTACCTACGGGCGCCAGGTCAACAAAGACGGCGTCAGTGTCAGCCAAGTCACTCAGCTTTCTTCCACCCCCCCCGTGGTGCGGGTGACCCTCAGTACCCCCAACGCCAACCAGAATTGGGAGGCCCGACCCGCCGCCGGAGGGGTGGCGATTTGGCCCCAGGGCGGCGTCCCCCCCGCCGTCCAGGTGAGTACGGGTCTGACCATCATCGAATCCATCGACCTGCAAAATCAAAATTACATCGTTGTCCAGGGCGACGGCCCCCTCAACTACACCCACGGCTGGGATTCGGAAACCGGAGCCTACGGCATCACCTTTTTCTCGGCCCGACTCGCCGACGGGGTACAATTGCCCCGGCGGGAGGTGGGCGGACCGATCATTTCCTCCCAGTTGCGCCAGGAAGATCCGGAAACGTTTACGGTCTTATTTCAACCGGCCACCCGGGTTCAGGTGGGGCAGATCACCCAAAATAGCCCCCAAGATCTCGCCCTGCCGATGGGCATCAACGTGGCATCCGTGACGCCGCCCCCCCCCAGCAATCCGGCACCTCCCCCGCCCCGCAACGACCCGCCCAGACCTCTATTGCCGCCCCGCCGAGATCCCCCCGCCAACCGATCGCCCCTGCCTTTCCCCCCCCGTCCCACGCCACAACCGCCGACGAACCGAATCCCCAACACCCGGGTCGTCGTCATTATCGACCCGGGACACGGGGGCAGCGATCCGGGCGCCGTCGGGGTCGGCGGCCTCCGGGAAAAGGATGTGGTATTCCCCATTTCCCAGCAGGTGGCGCAGATTTTGGAACAGAACGGCGTGCAGGCCGTGATGACCCGCCTCGACGATCGCACGGTGGAGTTGGAACCCCGGGTGGCGATGGCCAACCGCATGGGGGCTACCCTGTTCGTGAGCATCCACGCCAATGCCGCCTACCGCGCCGGGGCGACGGGGATCGAAACCTTCTACTACCAGAGCGGCTACAGCCTCGCTCAGTACATTCAAAACAGCATTTTGGCAAACTTCTCGATGACCAATCGGGGGGTGAAGCAGGCGCGATTTTATGTACTCAGAAATACCGCCATGCCGGCGGCTTTGGTGGAGGTGGGTTTTTTGACCAACAGCTACGATGCCAGCGTCCTCGCCGACCCGGGACAGCGCAGCCGCATGGCTCAGGCGATCGCCCAGGGTATCCTGCAATATATTAAGGCGGCGGGGTACTGATGTGAGGACGAAAGGCGATCGCGTGGGGGTGCCAAGTTTGCGCCCGACGATGCGATCGCTCCAAATCCCGTTCATTCGGACTCAAGATCGGTCAGGATTTGAGAGACGATCAATTTGATTGTGGGAAGATCTTGTCGAATGGTATCCCACAAAATTTGATAGTCGATCCCGAAGTATTGATGGATCATCTTATCGCGCATTCCAGCCATGCTGCGCCAAGGAACGGTCGGATAGCGATCGCGGATCGGTTGAGGAATGCTTTTAGTGGCTTCGCCAATAATTTCAATGGCGCGGGTGACGGCATAAAGGGTGCGTTTATCTTCTCGAAATTGTTCGTAAGTTAGGTCGGCGATAAACTCGTTTGCAATATCAATATTTTCGAGAATATCTTGCAGATAGTCGGTCGCGTCGCGAGTCATAGATATCGCACCTCGGCTAAAATTCGTTCGCCGATGCGGGGTTTGAGTCCGGTTTTCATCACCAGATCGACTTTCACCCCCAAGCGATCGCTCAGTCGGTTTTCCAGTTCGCAAAAAGTGAGAAGACCGAAGCGACGGTCGCGATCGAATTCGACCAAAAGATCGAGGTCGCTGTCGGGGGTTTGTTCGCCGCGCACGTAGGAACCGAACACGCCGATTTGGGTAATACCGTAGTTTTTTTTGAGTTCGGGCAGCGCTTCGTTTAAGCGTTCCAGAATCTGCTTCAGGGTGGGTGAAGGTGAGTTGGCGTTCACGAGCGATTGATTCCGTTCGAGATGGGCGATAAAATTTGATCTAGCGATGTGAAATGATGAGTGAAAACTACAGGGTAAGAGCCCCCAGGATTGGGGGTTTGGGGGCGCGACGATTTACAAATGGTTTCCGATTGCTATCTTTACAACCGCCCGGAAACCACTTCTTCCGCCAAGCCGAAAGATAAGGTCATCCCCGCGCCACTCAAACCATTGACGATGGTGACGTCCGGTTCGGGGCGGGCGATAAATTCCGTCTGTCCCGCCAGTTTCGCGTAGACGCCGTTCCAGGTTTCGGCGATGTCGGGGGAGGGGACGCGGACGAAGGTTTTTAAATAGTCCAAAATATGGTTATTGATTTCGGCGCGGTTGAACGGGTCGGGATTGAGTCCGTATTCGTGGGAGTCGCCGATGATTAATTCTCCTTTTGCATTTTGCGACATCATGACGTGAATTCCCCACCGAGGAAATTGGGGCGTTTCTCCCTTGATTCTCGCTTTCAATTCCGGCAAAGATCGGCAGTGGGCAAACGATTCATAATGGGTTAAAGTCAACCCCCCGCACAGGGCCGCACCGATGCGAAAACCGCCGGGTTGGGGGGCGGTTCGCATCATCTGCAATTTGACTTTCGTCAGGCCGCTGTCGGCGTAAATGTCGGGATAAAGGGTTTCAAAATCCGCGCCACTACAGAGGAAAATGCGATCGCCCTTCCAGACTTCTCCGCCGGCGACGACCCGGGCATCGGAAATCTCCGTGACGACCGTCCCGAAGTGAAATTTTACCCCGTATTTTTGATTGAGAAAACCGGGAATTTTGGCGATCGCTTCCCGAGGATCGACGATGATTTCCGTGGAACTCCACAACCCGGCCAGCAGCCCCTCCGTCCGCACCGCCGGACTCTTTTTTGCCACTTCATCGGGGGTCAATAGGGCGACGGTATCGGTTTTTTTACCCGCCGTTTCGACGAACTCTTCCAAGACGGCTTTTTCGTCGGGGCGGTAGGCGAGGTGGAGGGAACCGCAGGGATCTAAGGAAAATCCGGCTTGGCTTCCCACCTGCAACCAAATTTCTCTGGCTTTTAAGGCGCGATCGCGGCGTTCTCCCCGGGGTTGTCCGATCGGCCACAGCATCCCGAAGTTGCGGATCGATGCCCCAACTGCCTGCAAGTTGCGCTCGAAAACGACCACTTTAAACCCCCGTTTCGCCGCCGCCAAAGCGTGAGCTAAACCGACGATTCCGGCACCGATAACGATGACATCTGCGCGATTTTCAGCCATAATTTACAACCCCGAAATGATGTCTTTTAATTCCCACAAAGAATCGAGCAAGCCATGATTTGGATATCCTTGCAACTGTTCCCGGCTGTGGGTGCCGTTGGTGACGCCCAAAGATAACCGACAACTGGCATTCATTCCCGCCGCCAAGTCCGACGGCGTATCACCAATGACGATAACAGATTTCGGATCGCTGACGCCCACCTGATACATGGCTTTTTGGATCATGTAGGGGGCGGGGCGACCTTCTTGATTATAAATCTCCGAGGGGGTGACGGAAACCTGGATGGTGGATTCGTCGGAGCCGACATAGCGATCGCCCAATCCTTCATCCCAGCCCAGACGATTTAAAATGATATCAGTAACAGCTCGGTAAAATCCCGTATTCAACCCGATTTTAATTCCCCGAGATCTGAGCCAGTCAAACACCTCCAAACATCCTTCGGTGGGTTCCACGGGTTGCGTCCGGTAGTGATGTTCTAAAACTTGCTTGAAACGATGGTAGGACGCTTCGACGCGATCGCGATAGTCGGGATGGTCGCCGCCGATTTGTTGAGCCCACAGGGTTTCAAACACCCGGCGTTTCGTCCACCCCATCATGGAAACGATGCGATCGCTCTCTGCCTTGAGTTCGGTTTGTTTCGCTGCCTGGAAAAAGCAATCTTGAACTTCATTTTTATCTTTGACCGTCGTCCCCGCCATGTCGAAGACCGCCAGTTGAATGCCGGACATCTGAGTATTTAAAATAGCGTTTGTCAACAGCATAACATGGTGCGATTACCACCGGAGTTTAAAAAAAGATTAATTCCTTTGCTCGCTATAAAACGTAACCAAAACTCAAAACGAGGTTGAAATTTTGGTAAATTTATCCAATTTTTATTCTTCTTTGGAAGTCATTACAGTTCCTCTAATCCAGTCAATTACTTCCATTTTTATATCTTCTAAGGAATGAAAATTATAAATTACTAAGCTTGCGACTTTTTCCAACTCGCCTTTAACCTGATTCTCCGTCGAGTCCCATTCTAGATGCCGTTGATACTTGATCGAGTTTTCTTCTTCTCTTTTTAGCAATCGGGCTTCTCTTACCGTCTCGTCAACTTTGATAAAAATCAGATAAACTGCCACTGGAGCAGTTATTTCTCGTAAAGTATTGAGAACTTTGATATGCCGAATACCATCGATTATTACTGATTCTCTATGTGGCCAGTTGACCTGAGCCAGGACATCATAGCAAAATTGCTTTACATTTCGTTCTACCAAGTCAGCTCCAATCCTTTGCAAAAACTCTCGTGATTCCGGAAGTCCTCTCTGTCGGGCAACCAATCGAACGTAATCCCCAAAGCTGACGCGAGGCAAATTCAAATTTTCTGCAACTGCTTTCGAGATGGCAGTCTTACCACTGGCAATCCTTCCCGATAAAGCAATAATTATTGGTTCCATACTTCCTTAAGATTCAGTTCTAGCTGACCCGATGATTTGTGCAAGACGACCCAACCTCGGCGGTCGCGCTTGGTGAATTTAATTGGTTCTATAGCCTTTACATTGTTTACTCGCATTAGAGTTGCATAAGATGCAGCTTCTCGCGCCTTCCAAAATTCGGGATCTTGAGCGCATAGCGCTTGAGAAAATTCTTGTCGGATAGTGTGCCAAGATTGGGGATCGAGCTCATAAAACCAAACGTAAGAAATTTGGCAAATCCCCAAAATCGGACCGCTTGAGCGCTTCAGTAAAACAACATCACCCTTTTGAACTTTATTGTAAGGAGCAAAACGTCGGGTAGAAAATCTAGATTCCACTGTTTTCTTTCCCTCAAGAACAAACTGAAGATAAGGTTCTACAAAGATTGCCAGATGTAGTGAGAATGGAACCGCATCCTGAGACATCAATTGTTTCAAATAGTTTTCCCAAAAATTATCTCCTTGCACACCCAACAAGAGTTCATCAATCAGGGGCAAGAGCGAAGTTTGAATCATTCCAGCAATCTGCAAAGAGTAGGTTCTCCTTTTGTTCGGTGCTAATCAAGGTGAGAATTTGCTCAGTAGTTTCAGAGATGAGCTTCACTTCCTGAAGAGCCAGGGAGCGCCCCAGAAAGACTTTCACCGCCTCATAAGGCGAGAATCCATTCGATATCGCTTCAAGAATCTGCCAAAGTATACTTCTTCCGGAGCAACCGAAGATTCGATTTCCAGAAGTCCAGACATCAGCAAGCTTGCGATGTGGATCTCGACGGCTAACAGAAGTAAGTATATCATTGGGGACTACCGATTGCAGCCTCGGATCGACAAATTCTGTTTGTTGACAGGGACGAACCCGAATTTTAACGCCGAGAAGGTTTACCTCCAGCCAATCATGGTCCCGGATATCAATATTTGGGCGGGAGACGTTGGTCAGACGGGTTCGTGAAAAAATTGCTAAATTTCCATGACGCCAGCTTTCCCCGACGCTGGGGAGGCCGGCCGCTCTAAAAACGTTGCGTTCAAAAACTGGAGTTAGATATGAAAGCGCCAACTTCTCTAGTTGAACAAGCTGAAGCCCAAGATATTCGGCCCAAGCTACCGTGCTTTCCCACTCTCGTTCAATTCCGGGCCGGGTACCTACCGGAGGCAAGCAGACCAAAATATACCCATTCAGGCAGCAAAGCTGACTGGCAGCCCATAAAAATGATTTAATGTGTTCGGGATACCAGGGAGGATCTAACATTACAAAAGAAGCACATAAATCGGGCAAATCATCTTTCAACAAGTTGCATAGAATAACTTGAAAACCAGATGTTTCTAAGGTCAGGTAATTTGTCATGGTTAAATTTGCCTCCAGCAGTATCATTTGTCGCCGATAGGTCGTCCTCGTACCCGCTCGAAACAAACTGGGCGTGCCAAGTAATGCTACAGTCTCATTTGGTGCTGTAAACTTCTCAGAAATTTTTAGTATATAGTCCGCCGTTGCATCGGTAAATCGCCAGTCAAAATCGAGTGGATGCGGTAATGGCAACCCTGTTTGATAATCAGAGTAAGGTGGTTGACCGAACTCCCGTCTCGTTGGGTTAACTATTCGATTCAGCAGGTTTTGAGCTGTCGCCGAACTCTTACCAAGTTTCTGCAATGCTTTGAAGGTAAAAATTGGGTCAACGCTGGGAAGTGTCTTGAGAAAATGAATGATTGGTGGCGGATCGGGTTGATCTAGATACAGGTCAATCAACTGTGATGGACTGATCCAATCGGAGTATTTAGGATTGGCAGCAAGCAACTCAAATGGAACATAACAGTACCAACATCGCCAATTGCACGCCGCATTTTGAAAGACTTGTGCACGTATCATGTCAACTTTTGGCAATCCCAAAGCTTTACAGGCGGGGTCAATTGGCAGCGGGTTGGGTGGAAATAAATTGCCACTTCGCCTCTGGAAATGCCTGATTCGTCCGAATCCATGACAGTTAGAAGGCTCTGTAAAATCTTGTTCTTGATGAGTATTATGAAAATTTGTGATCAGGAGACGTTTATTAATGATGTCAGCAGATGCAGCTCGATAGTGTGCCGATAAAGTGTCTGTATTAATCGTCATTTGAGCGATCCTCACTTTTTTTTGATTTTTTTTTACGAATGGGTGGAATGTATTCACCACCCTCTGTCAGAAGTGGAAATCTCTCCCCGATGTAACGCATTCCCAGTTTGGTCAAGTAGTCAATTTCTGCTTCTGTCATATGGCGATCGCGAGGGATTCCGTACCAGTATTCAGCACATTTGCGACAACAAGATGCCGTCCCGTGTTGGGCAAAGTGAACGGCGTTGGGTTGATTTGAAGTTTCTCCCGGAGTTTGGCGACCGTCATATTTCCCTTCCGGCGGAGCAATGTACTTGCGAATCCGTTTTTCAATTGCTTCCTTCATTTTCACTGTTCCTTTTCTACGCGCATAATTTTGAACTTTTTCAGGAATTTCATTGGTCCAGTAGTGTTTTCTGATCAATTCGTTTTTGAGCGCCGCTACAATATACTCAATATCTCCAGAGTCGCATTTATGAATGCGTTCCCAATCAAAAGGAGCATCCACCTGACAAGAGCGACATTTTCCAGCCGAATTGTTGACCTTCTTTCTAAGATCAGGTTTAAAGCAGTGCAATCCATTCTTGCAATCCGAACTCGTACAAGTAATCTTTTTTTCACTTTCGAGCGATTTAATTCTGTCTTTTAAAGATCGCTTCTTAGACATAAATTTTATCACTCCTCATTATCAGATAGCGCTCGGAATAGAAGATTTCGATCCATTTCATTCAACTTTCCAAAGTCTACATATTCCAGAAATATATCTCGTGCAG
Source organism: Lyngbya sp. CCY1209 (assembly GCF_055795065.1). Taxonomy (NCBI): domain Bacteria; kingdom Bacillati; phylum Cyanobacteriota; class Cyanophyceae; order Oscillatoriales; family Microcoleaceae; genus Lyngbya; species Lyngbya sp. CCY1209. Next base: position 49,871 of record NZ_JAYFER010000548.1, on the reverse strand, counting down.
TTTCCCAGATCTTTTCATCTCGAACTTGAAGATTATTAGCCGTCCCCCACCAATTAATCTTTTGGTCATCCATCAGCGACAAGCAAAAAGCCACATAATTGGCAAGTGCACCTGTGGAAACATTCTCCTGTTGTGCAATTTTTGGGACAACTCCTTTGAGCCTTGCTACATCATATTTTTCATTATTTTCTGCCTTTTCAAGGCACATCTCAAATAGTTGATAGGCACGGTTATCTAGAACAACGTCAGCAGCATACTCGCTGGCATCGACTTCCTCATCAGATTCTCGTCTTTCCTCGGACATGATATCCTCTTCTATGATTGTGCGTTCGCTCGATTCCGGTTCTTGTGCGGCGTGATACAGTTCGTGTAACAGATCAAACAGCCAACGGGCAATAAAAGGGGTTTGTTGCTTGAGAACAATTACGTTACGTCCATTCATACGCCAGAATGCACCGTGAAATGCACCCGAATCTTTAAGGGGCAGTACGGGTATGCCCAAACTCCAAACATAACGCAGTGCATTCTCAAAAGTTAGAGAGCCGTATGTAGAGAATATTGCATCTCGGATCTCAAGCGGGTCAGTGGGTATTGGTCGCTTCGGTAAGTCAGATGTAATTTCCAGTGTAAGAAGAGCCAAAAAATGAGCATAGACCGTATATGCACTCAGTCGCCGTTCGTTGGTTCTGGCACCTACCTTAAAACGGGCAGAACCGAGAGCCGCCGTACTCAACTGAAGAGGCTGGGAACCAAAGATATCCGCCCATGACCAACCGAAAACTCTTTTCAATGCGGCGACTGTATAGATCACTGAATTATCGGTATATTCATTGCTTTCTGAACGCGAATCTATAGCTCTCAAGGAAGGCAAAAAACGCCGAACAATTAATTTGCGATCAATGCCCGCTTCGCTCAAGCGATTCAACAAATTTCCGAGTGTAATCTGAGGCAGAAGAATATCTTCTCGAATCCGGACACCAAGCGCATGACTCACCTCTACTAACCGGGTAAAACTGGCAGAGGCGTATTCGGTTTCCTCATAGCGTTGGATTTGTTGCTCTTTCAAGCCAAGCCGTTGCGCCAAATCTTTTTGAGTCAAGCCGGCGGCAATGCGAGCTTTAATCAAGGCAGGTGGCAATTCTTCGAGGGAATTTAGCTCCAGCACTGCATATCGTCCCGCCTTCAATGCCTCATATTCTTCAACTTGAGTACGCAGTTCGGCAAGTTGAGCTTCGAGAGCTTCTCTTTCAGCTTTTCGCAACAAGGGATGAACCGATCGATCCTGTTGCGCATGAACCGACTGTTGTGCTAAAGCATCTGAAAATTTCTCAACTTGCGCCTTTGTAATTCGATATTGCCGCTCGTTTTTGATCATGACCATATCTCCCGCAGTTTTAGGGCAACAATGCCTTTATGGTTTCCGGTCGTCTTATCAATTTGAAAAAACTCTAAGAATACTTTCCCACTTCCGCCTTCGATGACTTGAGTCGGAAAAAATTTGCCACGATATTTCAACTTCTGAGCATCCCAACCGCCTTTGTCTACTTTCAACAAAAGTGGGGCAAGTTGCTTAAGTTGATCGCCATCTACTCCAGTGGTATCCCAACAAACGTCAAAGTCATCTGGATGCTCCCTCGATGTTACAAAACTGCCATCGACATACACCATCTGGCATCTAGCTTGTCGCAGTACCCCTAGGGCAGACTTCATTCCCAAGAGAAGACTCTGCCGATGGGAGGTTTGTCCGAACCGCGAGGCAAACTCTTGCCATGTGTCTGCCACATGAATTCCAGGTGGTAGTAGTCCGTTCTCGTCAAAAGTAGGGAGCATGACACAACGAAAAGTTTGTGTTACCATGCTACTATTGGTAACACAACAATTTTGTTTTGTCAATGACGACATCGGTTGCCTCACGCAAAATCTGCATCAGAGCCGATTGCTCAAGTCGCCGAAATCCACTGCTGGCAAAGGATTTAGGCTTCTTACGATTTCATTTATAAATCGGCTCTCAAAGGGGGGACACCGGAACTGTTGGTAGGAGGTAGTAGGAATGGGAAAAGCATGGTTGCCGTTTGCGAGCTATAACCTTTGGTCTCAATTTGCTCCGCCTGTTGGCCAAGAGCGTTGGTACTGTGATATGAAGCGAGGCTATGCTAAGGTTCGCAAGCGAGAACCTGAAGTCACTGCGATTTTGGCTGAAGATACTCAGCCTCAACGGGTTGGTTTGCTGGCTCAACGAGGAGTCTATGAGTTTCATGCCGATGCGCAACGTTTGGCAAATGATGATGGTCTAGCGCAGGTTTCTCAAATTTTGAGGCTCGAACAAGAATCTCATGGAGTAAAAGAGCGTTTAAACCAAATTTTGAGTAAATATTGCGAAAATCCTATTCTCTTGGGCAAAAGGATTTTCAGTCTTAGTCGAGGGGATGAAGGTGTTCCAGAGCCGATTAGAATTCGTTGTGGCAACTATGCTTTTCATCTCTTTGCTGCCATTGACTGCATCTTTCTTGAACCAGACGGTACGCTGCACATTTTAGATTTCAAAACGGGTCGGTCGGATTTTGATGAACGGCAAGCATTCGTTTATTTGCTGGCTGCCAGCTATCTCTACCCCCAACGTCGGGCGATCGCTTCTTTTTACAACCTCGAACTGTGCAAATGGTCAGAGCCGATTACGGCGACGGCCAGCCAGCTCAACGCAGTCCGGATCGAATTGATGCGGTTGGCTCAACGCCATGAATGGGAGAAAAAGCAATATCGGAAGAATCCAGTTGATTTTGAACGCATTTTTCCCCCCAATCCCGGCTTTCAGTGCAAACATTGCCAGTTCAATCGCATTTGTCAGTTTTCTACCAGGGAGATTTCATAGATGACTACCATGACCGTTGCACAATCACAAAAACAAATTTTTTTCAGCGAAGTTTTTCCATTATCGCTTGCTCGACCGACTCTTACCTGTTGTTCCATCTTCCCAGATCTCGATCGAGAGTCCGGCAACCGTCTGAGCTATCATCTCTGTCGGGCTATGGAGGAAACCATCGCCATTTGGCAGGATCAAAAGCTTTGGATACTCACTTCCACCGGGGGAACAGAACCGAACGCTGCCCGGTGCCAAGAAGCTCTCGCTGCGGTTCAACGGGATTTGCCGGATATCGGCGATCGCCCCCTGGTTCTCCAAAAAGTCGAGCGCTCGCCGGCAACTCCAACTGTTATCTCTAAACTGGCGTTTCAAATTCTGAGAATCCAAGGAGCATTTACACCCAAACTTGTGACTTCAGTTGACAAACTCACAGTGATTCGCAAGGTTAAGTTTTGGGCAGAAACAGTTGAGTTGCAAGAGCAGATTTGCCCCGCACTGGGGTTGACGGTTCGTACCGACATTACCTTCAAGGGCAATTTGGCAGATTTTTATGCCAGCAATGCTGCGATCGAAAGCCCTGAAAGTCTTCTCATTGGCTTGCCCGTCCAAGATTTGGATCTCGGCAGTGGGGGGAGTATCGTTGGAGTTATTGGAACAGTAGCAGAACATCGCGATCGACTACTAAAACTGGCAACTGGCAGGTTGACTCAACGGGCAATTCAACAGGCTCCGGATGACCAGCTAATTGTTGGGCTTCAATTTGGTAAAGGGAAAAAAGTATTCCACTATCCACTCTCAGCACTTCGACCTTCTATCACGGCGGAAACGGCTGGAAAGTTCGGGTTTGACTACGGGCAACTTCTGAAGTTTACCAAAATTCCCTACCAAGAGCGTCAGGAAGTATTGGCTACCTTCAAAGAGCAAGCCACTACAGCATTAGCTCGTTACGGTTTTCGGATAGAACGGAGCCTCAATAGTCGGCAGTACCCCCAACTGTTCTGGCAACCCCATGTTGCTGTCGATCAAACCTCTCTGCTATTCGGTCGGAATGTAACGGGGATTCGGGGACGCATTTTACAAGGATTGTCCCGAGGAGGAGTTTACAGTCGTCATCCCCATTTTCAACCCGGCACTATTCGGATTGCAGTTTTTAAGCTTTGCGATTTTAAGGTCGGTCAATTTGTAAAAGCCACTCAAGAGCGTCTCAAGCGATATGGATTCGATAGCGAACTTATCGATCGCAAACAAGTTTCCCTGGAAGATTTAGATCCGGCTTCTGCCAGGGCTTCTGTAGAAAAAGCCGTGAATAAATTGATCACTGTTCCGGTTGATATTGTGCTGACATTTTTGCCGGGACGCGATCGCGCGGCGGATGATGAGGATGGCGGCAGCTTTTATCACTTAATTTATTCCCTTCTGCTGCGACGTAATATTGCCAGTCAAGTCATTTATGATGACACATTAAAAAGCGTCGATCGCGGACAAATTATCAATCAGGTCGTTCCGGGTATACTGGCAAAGCTGGGAAATTTGCCCTTTATTTTGGCTGAACCTTTACAAATTGCGGATTATTTCATCGGACTCGATATTTCCCGCTCTCCAAAAGTCAAACTTGCCGGAACCCTCAATGCTTGTGCCAGCATTCGGCTTTATGGCAAGCAAGGAGAATTTATCCGCTACGTTTTGGAAGATGCTTTGCTGGAGGGAGAGGAAATACCTCAACGCCTGTTAGAGCGTTTGTTACCAGCAACCCTGGAAGGTCAGACCGTTCTCATCTATCGGGATGGTCGGTTTTGCGGGCAAGAAGTACCCCACCTGTTAAACAGGGCGAAAGCCATCGGAGCAAAGTTTATTCTGGTTGAGTGCAAAAAATCGGGCGTTCCGAGGCTTTACAATTTAAATCAAAAAACTTTGGCTGCTCCAGTGCCGGGGTTGGGATTGATCTTATCTTCTCGGGAAGCTTTACTGGTGACAACGCAAGTGTCTGAAAGGGTCGGCTTGGCAAAACCGATTCGTTTGACGGTTCACGAATCGGGGGAATCTGCACCCATCGAACAAGTGCTGGACACGACGCTTAAACTGACATTACTCCATCATGGAGCGTTAAAAGCTCCCCGCCTACCCATGCCAATTTTTGGAGCCGATCGGGTTGCCGGGTTGAGACTGCAAGGCATTTATCCCAGTAGCTTGCTGGAAGGCGATCGCCAGTTTTGGCTGTAGCATTATTCTTGTGTTAGCCGTGTATTCTAACCCAACATTTCGCCGGCGTGGCTTTCCCACCTCAAGCGTCCGCCTGCCCCAAAAAAGCGTCGATCGCCGCAAACTCCCCCGCATAAGCCACGGTGGGGGCATCATCACCGGGCAGTTGCAGGGTATAGGCGGGGAAGGTGGGGCCGGGATTCAACGCGGTCAAATATCGGTACGTCGTCTCTCCCACGGCGATGTCCCGGTTGATTTCCCGGGTCGATAATTCCAGGCGAAAGGCGGCGTTGACGGTATCGCCGAGGGCGGTATATTCGGAGGTGTCTTCCCCCCCCCGACTGCCCGCCATGCCGTAACCCGTGTTCACCCCCGCACTGACCCGAAAGGGGCGGGGGAGGGAATAGGTGTGGGTGAGGCGGACGGCGACTCGGTTCAAGTTGCTGACGGCCGAAAACAGCAGCAACAGTTCTTGGGGGTTGACCTCCCGGGTCCCGTGGAACCAGACGGCCATGATGGCGTTGCCGATGTATTTATCGACCCAACTGCCGTGATCTCGGACGATCTGTCCAGCTTGGCGAAACCAAACCCCCATGACTTCGGATAAAATTTCCTCGTCGAGTTGACGGGTCAGGGTCGGAAAATTCCGGATATCCATGACCATCACGGACACCAGACAGCGGAATTTGAGGGTGGAGGTGAAGTCTTCAGCGTCGGTTTCCGGGGTGCGGCAGTCTTCTGAAGGGGAAGGGGCGTGAAATTCCAATTCGGTCCCTCCGAAACGGATGCGATCGCCATCTTTGAGGGAAACGGGGATGGTGACGCGGCGATCATTGACGAAGGAACCGTTGCGACTTCCCAGGTCGATCAAAAAAAATTCCCCCCGGTCCATCTGCTGCAACATGGCGTGATTTCGGGAGATCCAGCGATCGCGCAATACGATATTATTGTCCCTACCCCGTCCCAGAGTCCAGTAGCTTTTCCCGATCAGGGGAAGGTAGCGGTGGCCGACTTCGGTTCGCACGAGCAGGTGAGGGGTGAGTTCTGAGGTCACAGTCGTCCGCGAAAGATACGAGGCTTCAACAATTCGGATCTCGAAGGTCGAAAACTCACGGGAATTGAGGGGTCATCCCCATCGCCGATCGCCGTGGGTCGAACTCCGCCTCTCAATCATAGTCGAACTTGAATTTTGACTTCGATCGCCCGCCCCCTTTTCTTTCACGCGAAACAGGCCGCGACCAAAAACAGGCTGTCCACCAAAATCGTACTCAAAACCGCGCCGCCGAAGACCCACCAGTGGGATTCTTTGGACTGCAGCGGAAACACGCCCACCCCGAACAGCACCAGGGCCAACCCCACGGCCCAACTGATGCCCCAGGGGGTACTCACGCGGGCGATCGCATCCTGGAAAATCGGCATCGCCATCGACGGGTCCGCCTGCATCAACTGCCGCCAACTCGGCATCAGTCCGGCGATGTAAAAATATCCGTCGGTGACGCCGGTCCCGAACAGCGAACCCAGATAAAACCAGTTCCCGACTTTGCCCCACCCCCGCCACAGGCAGGCGATCGCGAAGGGAACCCCGATCGCCTCCACCGGCAGGTGCAGCAGGGGTTCCCACCGCAGCCAACCCCAGTAAATCGAACCCGTCAGCCAACTCCAGCTAAACCCCAGCAGCAGATCCCCCCACAACTCGGTTTCTTTCCGCCGCAGCAGGTAGAGGCTGGCCCCCAGCCATCCCCCCGTCAGGACCATGCTCAACATCGGCCAGATGCGGACGAGGGGGGCTTGGAAGAACACCGGGACGGAAACTAAAAAGACGGCGATCGCGAAGGGAAGCCACCGCCGACTCTCCCGAACTTTTCTCATCAAAGCCACCCCCGGCTCCTTCTGGGGCCAGGTGGGCTGAGTTGTTGTCAGGATGTATGCCAGTAGAATATTGCTAAACAAGGTTACTTTAAGATTTGTTACTTTAGTTCATCTTATTTAAGATATCACAGGATTTATCCCCCGGGGGGGCATCCTGATTTCATTATAACACGGTTTTTTTTATCCCCCCCGGGGGGGTATGACTTCGACTTTTTTTAAGATTTGTGTCGCGATCGCCCCGGCCGATCTCGCCGTTCGGGGGGCGGAAATGCTAAATTTGTGGCAATTTGTAGGCTGTCAATTCAAACATGGAGTTAACGACCCAATTGCCCTCGGCGATGCCGTTTCAGGCTTTTTTTCCCCTCCTCGCCGACGTGGTGACGGAAGGGACGGTGGAGGTTCCCGGCGTCCCGGCGGAATCTCAAATTAATATCTTCCAAGCCGTCATATTGGGACTGGTGCAAGGCTTGACCGAATTTCTCCCGATCAGCAGCACCGCCCACCTGAAAGTGGTTCCCGTGGCCCTGGGGTGGGGCGATCCGGGGGTGGCGTTCACCGCCGTCATCCAACTCGGGAGTATCGCGGCGGTGTTATGGTACTTTTGGGCCGATCTCAAACAGGTGACAATGGGATCGGTGCGGGCGATCGCCAAATCCGACTACCAATCCCCCGACTTTCGCATGGCTTTGGGGATCGCCTTGGGAACCCTGCCGATCGTCTTTTTCGGGTTGCTGATCAAAATCTTTATCCCCGACTTCGACAATTCCCCCCTGCGGAGTACCGTCGCGATCGCGATCGCCTCCATCGTCATGGCGATCCTGCTGGGACTAGCCGAAAAAATTGGCGCCCGAAAACGCAACTTTGAACAACTCGACGCCAAAGACGGGGTGTTGATGGGATTCGCCCAGGCGTTGGCCTTGATTCCCGGCGTCTCCCGGTCCGGTTCCACAATCACCGCCGGGTTGTTCATGGGACTCCAACGAGCCACCGCCGCCCGCTTTTCCTTCCTGTTGGGGATTCCCGCGATTACCCTGGCGGGGTTGGTGGAATTGAAGGGGTTGATCGACAGCGGTTTGACGAATATTGGTCCAGCCGCGTTGGTGGCCGGTTTGATTTCTTCGGCGGTATTTTCTTATTTGGCGATCGCGTGGCTGATCCGCTACCTGCAAACCCGGAGCACCTGGATCTTCGTCTGGTATCGGCTGGCCTTCGGCGTGGCGATTTTGGCCGCCGTTTTTGGGGGCGTTTTGCAGAATCGATAATATAGCGCTGCGTGCGGGTGTAGGGTGTAGGGTGTAGGGTGTAGGGAATAGAAACTGCCTTGACATGGGGGTTTCGGATTCTGTCTTCCGAACAGAACTCACGCCAGCGCTCATTGCTATATAGCAGTTTTCGATCCGATGAGATACGGACGATCCCCCTAAATCCCCCTTCAAAAGGGGGACTTTGAATTTTGAGAGACGGACGATCCCCCTAAATCCCCCTTCAAAAGGGGGATTTTGAATTTGCAAGCGTACCTCGCGGACTTGAAAATTGCTATATCAAATCCGGAGAATTATAGCAACGAGCGCCGGCCTATTTACACAGAGGAGAAGTCAGGGGACTCCAGAATTTCTCTTTCCTCTCTCCTCTCTCCTCTCTCCTCTCAATTCGGCCGTTCGAGGACCCCGCCGCCCAGCAATAAATCGCCGTCGTACCAGACCGCCGCCTGACCGGGGGTGATGCCGAAAATGGGATCGTCAAAAATCAGTTTCACCCGCCATCCGACCTTCGGAGCGGCTTCGCCCTCGTCCTCCGAAGAAAAGGGAACCACCGTCACCGGCAACGGCTTGGTGCGGTAGCGGATTTGGACTTCTGCCCGGATCGGCGCAGTGGGGGGGGCGACGGATACCCAATTCACCCGCCGGACGGTACACTCGGTTTGGGTGACGCTGTCGCGATCGCCTACGATCACCCGATTTCGACCCGGATCGATGCCGATGACGTACAGCGGGTTCGGTGCCGAAATGCCCAGGCCCCGACGCTGGCCGATGGTGTAGTGGTGGATGCCGTCGTGCCGCCCCAACACCCGGCCTTCGGCATCCACAATGTCGCCTTTTTGACCCGTGATGTACTTGTCCAAAAACGCCCGCATGGAGCCGTTAGCCTCCACCAAACAGAGGTCTTGACTTTCCGGTTTATCGGCGGTTTTCAACCCGTATTCGGTGGCAATTTTGCGGGTTTCGGACTTCTCCACTTCCCCCAAGGGGAAGACGATTCCCGAGAGCAATTCTTGGGTGAGATCGTAAAGGAAATAGGACTGATCTTTGCCGCGATCGACGGCCCGTCTTAACTGGTAGCGATCGCGATCGCGATCGTAGGAAATTCTGGCGTAGTGACCCGTCGCCACCTGTTGAATCTCCAACTCGGTGCGGGCATAATTCAACATCGGGCCGAACTTGACCGCCCGGTTGCACTGGGAACAGGGTAGGGGGGTGATTCCGGAGCCGTATCCTTCCACCAAATAATCGATAATTTCCGTTTGAAATAAATCCCGGCTATCGACGATGTGATGGGGGACGCCGAGTTGTTCGCAAATGTGGGCCGCATCGACCATTCCCTCGGAACAGCACTGACCTTTGCCCCGCATCAACCACAGCGTCAAACCTTCCACCTCGTAACCCTGATGGTGGAGGATCGCCGCGGCGGTGGAACTGTCAACGCCACCGGAAAGACCGACCACAATTTTTTTCATCAATAACCTCCGCAACTTTTGGAAATTCAAATATTGACATCGGACGAGTTTTCTCCGAGTCGGGGTTGATGCCCCTCCCATTTTCAACCCATCATTTGAGAACGGGATATATCTATCAGTTCCCCATCGGATTCAGCGGCTGACAATGACACGGCGAGCGATCGCCGATATCATCCGATCCGTTTTTGAATCATCATTGTAACATTTCTTGACTCGTACCGACGACCCCATGCCGACCCCTCAAACTTGCAATCCGGGACATTTTTTGGAATAATCGGTAGCCGAAACCTTATCGAAACAAAATTTAACTGCCGTGGCGCGATCGCAAACTCTACCGTTCTCTCGTAAAATCCTTTCCAGGTTGGCGTTCGGCCTCCTGTTGAGTACCGTAACCGGGTGTACCTGGACGAAATCGGCCCAGTGCACCAAACTCATGGATGTCGTCCACCGGGGCAATTCCCTCATTACCGCCAAACGCGATCGCTTCGATGCCGCGACCACCAAACAGTTGGCCACAGAACTGGAGGGGATCGCCGAGCAGATGAAAAGCCTCAATTTGGGAAATCAGACCCTCAAAGAGATGCAAACCGGCTACGGGGAGAACTTCGGCGAGATGGCCAAAGCCCTGGACGACATGGGTCAAGTTTTGAAGATAGGGGAGACGATCCCGGTGAGCTTCGATGGACGCCAGCAACTCAACCAAGCCAAAGAACGCATGGAAAAAGCAACCGAAGCCGCCAACCAAGCAGCCGATCGCACCGATGCCCTCACCCAGCAACTGATCAGTTATTGCCCGACCAATTGACAGACTCCCGCCGCCAACCTGCGGTATGGCGGGAGCCTTGTTTTCGCATTCGAGGTCATCAACCGGATGTGATCTGAGTTGGCATTGGGTTCGGATCGAACCCTTGTTTTCGGTTGCCAACTACAATGATTCCGCTGGTGGCGATCCCTCCGATCGCTCCGGTTTGTGTCGGGTATTTTCGCCCGAACCGCTTCGTATTTCGAGCGATCGCTCCGCCGGGCCCGTTTTCGCAGGTAACTTTCCGCCGTCAACGCCGAAATTTTCTCGGCGATCGCCAGCGTCACAAATTGATCCGTCGAAATCCCATCCTGCTCGGCAAGTTTCTGCAAAATTTTATTCCAAACGACCCAAATATTTGATGGTTTCATTTTCTATCTGTTTTCGCAGATCTTGCAACAGTTTGAGCCGAGAATAAAATGGTGAATATTCCTCCTTCGAGGGTGAATCTCCCAATTGCTCTAACACCTTGTCACCTTCTTTGACAATTTCATCGCGAAAGAAATCGCTATACTTGCGACGAGTTTCCCAGTCTAGGACAACGACATCAACTTGTTCCGGTTCACCATCTATTTCTATGTCTTTCTTTTCAGCTACACCGATTTTGGAAAACTCTGATTTAGCCAACCATTCATAAAAATCATCGGAAATGTCGATGGTATTGACACGATTTATATCTTGAGAATAAAATGAAATATCAAGCGCCATTAGCCTTCCTCCTGAGCCTCGGATTCCATGAAAAGTTTTTCGGGGACATTTTCCGCATATGCTATATCATTCTCACGAAAAAGATCCTTGGCTGGACCTGTTATTTTTCCTGTTGTCAACACGGCTGACACACAATCTTTGTTAATAATCTTTTTTGCCAAGGTAGAGTCAATCTGTTTGCGAACTTTGATTTCGATAAACGGCATATCTGTAACATCCTATCAAATTTTATCAGTCCGAGTTGTATTCTGAATTTATTTCTCGAACAATTTTTTTGACTTTTTCTTCATCTTCAGGATTGTAGTACAATATGTCACCATTCGGATCGTTGCCGGTTGTTCTATCGCATTCTATACCCTCCGCTTTTAGTTTTTTAATCAACCAAGTAATGAAGTCTCTGTGAGCTTCCAGTCGATTCATCATTCTATCTTCATCTGTTTCCCATTTTCTATCTACCATTTGTAAAGCCTCCATAAGTTCCAGCCAAATGCTCTTCAGTTGAGAATTCTTCCTTAAACAGCTTCAACAACCTATCTTTGATAAATTGTTCACGATCAGGTTGATTTTTGTCTTGGCAAATTAGATCGATAAATAAAATTTTATAAACATTTTTAATGTCGCCCGGTTTAAAATTTCGATGTCGATAGACTTCATAGAGTTGTTTTAACTCATCTTCTTGCGGCTTGTATTCGATCGGTTTACTCAAATATTTTATATAAGCAAAAAAATCATCAATAGAAAGTTCCGGATCGACAAGACGCTTGAGTGAAAAACGTCGCACCACTGCCGTGTCTATCAAACTGTCTACATTGGTAATTCCAAATAAAATAAGCTTTTGAGTTGAGGATGGATGCAATTTGTCAAGCTCCAGCATTAAAGTTGTCATGGCTCGGCGGATAGCATCATGTTCTTGAACCCGACTACGACTCATACAAAAGGAATCTAACTCATCCAAGACGAGAAATGCAAAGGAACCTTTAGCACAAACTTTTCGTAGTTCCTCAAATGCTTGCTCCAGATTACGAGATGACTGTCCTAGAGCCGGATCTAGCATCTTTCCGACATCAATCGTATAAAAGTTTATCTCGTTATCGACCTCTTTTTTTAGGCGATCAAACAGTAAATAACATAGAGTTGTTTTACCCGTATTTGGTGGGCCAAAGAGAAGCACTGAAGGGACTAGATCGTAAAAAACAAAGTTTTTAATTCTAGGAGCATCTGCCCTCATTACAGATCGACAAAATTGGAACAGATGTTCCTGTAGATAATCCAGCCCAAATAATTGGTGTTGGACGATTCTCTTTTTCAGATCCCCATGCGGTATTTGCAGGAGTCCACCGCTTTCTCGGATATAATTATCCATGAAATCGATACCCTGAAATTTAGAAGACAATATCAATGTTTATATTGTATCCTTGATTTTGCTGTCATCTGTGAAGTTAAGTATTTCTTCATCATTGACATGACTGATCCCTGTTTTTGGCGAAACCGACGAGGATGGGTGACGGTAAGCCAATCGCGATCCGGTCAACTTGAACTCGGCGAATCCACCTGAAAACCCCGGTCGATATCGGCGATCGCACCGCCGCCGTACCTCCCAGATCAGTGGTGAATTTTCAGCAGTAAAACGTAGTGTCCGAGCCGCACCTTTTCCGACCACAATTCGTATTCGAGCCGCAACGATTCCGGCAGGGCGCAACCCACCACAGTCAAATCTCGGGTAAAATTGCGGAGTCGGAGCTGGTTGGGCAACGAGCCGGAGGCGCCGTGCAGGTAGTAGCGGCTCAACCCGTACATCCCCTTTTGCCAGAGGTGGCGGTAGCTGAAATGGCCGTTTCCCTGCATGGTCATTACCGCCCGGTAGGGGGAAACTTCCAGCCACAGCAGGCGGGAGGGGCGAGTCTGAGACGTCCCGTCCGCCGCGACGTCATCTTTCCCTTCAAATTCCCCTGCACAGAGCTCGGGTTCGTGGAGCAGAAAGTGAAATTGCTGTTTGTCTTTCTGGTACAGCGTCGCCGCCGTCTCAATGTGCGATCGCAGCGGTAAATCGGTGGAAATCCAAGATAAACTAACGGGCTTGCGGTGGTGGGTGAGCATAAGATATCTTTCCGTCGTGATGATTTCCGGTCCCGGTCGAAATTCGGGACGAGGAAAGCGATAGGATCGCATCGTCGTATCCTTTCTCAATCTATCCTAATGCCATCCACGGTTGTCACCCTAGAAAATCTCGAAAGCCAGCAGCAGCTCAAGATACAGCCCCCCCAATCGGGTCCGTCCCTCCACGGCAGAATCCGCATTCCCGGCGACAAATCCATCTCCCACCGTGCCCTGATGTTGGGCGCCCTGGCGGAGGGAGTCACCACCGTCGAAGGCCTGCTCCTGGGGGCCGACCCGCGCAGTACCGCCCGTTGTTTTTCGGCCCTGGGGGCGGAAATTTCCGAGTTGAATTCGGAGCGGGTGGAGGTGAAGGGGTGCGGACTCGGGCAGTTACAGGAACCCGATCGCGTCCTGGATGCGGGCAACTCGGGCACCACCATGCGGTTGATGTTGGGCATTTTGGCCTCCCACCCCGATCGCCTGTTTACCATTACCGGGGACAGTTCCCTGGTCAAACGGCCGATGGACCGGGTGATCCGGCCCCTGACGGAGATGGGGGCGACCATCTGGGGGCGCCGGGGGGGATCCCTCGCGCCGCTGGCGGTCCGGGGCCGAAAGTTGAAACCGATCCACTACCATTCCCCCGTCGCCTCGGCTCAGGTCAAGTCCTGTATTTTATTGGCCGGATTGATGGTTGAGGGGTCCACCACGGTCACTGAACCGGCCCTGTCGAGGGATCACAGCGAACGGATGTTGCGGGCGTTCGGGGCCGAATTGAGCGTCGATCCGGACGCCTGCCGCGTCACCGTGACCGGACCGGCCCAGTTGAAAGGTCAGGCGGTGGTGGTCCCCGGCGATATCAGTTCGGCGGCGTTCTGGCTGGTGGCCGCGGCGATCGTCCCGGGGTCGGATTTGACGGTCGAAAATGTCGGCGTCAACCCCACCCGGACGGGGATTTTGGAGGCGATGGCGATGATGGGGGCCGACATCGAGTTGCAAAATGAACGGATTGTGGCGGGGGAACCGGTGGCGGATTTGCGGGTCCGCCATTCTCAACTGAGAGCCTGTGAAATTGGGGGGGATCTGATTCCCCGTTTGATTGACGAGATCCCGATTTTGGCGGTGGCCGCGGCGTTTGCAAAGGGGACGACCCGGATTCGGGACGCGGAAGAGTTGCGGGTGAAAGAGAGCGATCGCATCGCGGTGATGGCGACTCAACTCGGAAAGATGGGGGCGAACATTTCGGAACGGCCGGATGGGTTGGAAATTACCGGCGGATCTGCCCTCAAGGGTGCACAGGTGGACAGCGACACAGACCACCGAATTGCGATGAGTTTGGCGATCGCGGCTTTAAATGCGACGGGAACCACAACCATTCATCGGGCCGAAGCGGCGGCGATTTCCTACCCGGATTTCGTGGGGACGCTGCGGACGATCTGCGATTGAGGGAGTCGGGAGTCGGTATTAGGGAATGGGGAATGGGGAACTTTTCATTTCCCGCTCTTCCCCGGATCTAAAATCAGGGCGCAAGCGTTGCGCCCCTACAATCTAAAATCTAACATCTAAAATTCCCCTCCCTCAGTTGATCAACTTCAGATTGTAGAGCAGCCAGTTGAACTTGGCTTCCGCCAGGGTGAGGAAATCTTGCATATTTTGGGTGAAGTCGTCCCCGAATAACAAATCCGGATCTTCTTCGTCGAGTTGGTAGCCGAGGCGCCGGACGGTCCCCCGCATTCGATTGGCCAGACACAGACAAATTCCCTGGTAAAATCGGGAAGAAAATTTGGAACTGTTGCGGAGTTTCATGGTCAGTTCGTAGCGGGGAATCGCCAGCAGTTGGGTTTTTTCCAAAGCTTGGACTGTGGCGAGGGGGGCGCGGTTGTCCAAAAATGAGATTTCTCCGACCACTTCTCCCTGGGATAGATGGGCCAGTTCGCGATCGCCGTTGGGGTGGATCGAAACCCGCAGGGTCCCGCTCAAGACGATGTAGAGAGCCGCGATCGGTCGCCCTTCGTAAATCAGGGTTTCGCCGGCGGGGAGGGTTTGTACTTTGCCTTTGTAGATGATCCACCGCAGGTCATCGTCATCCAATCCACCGAGAATAAATAGTGCCTTTTTGGGTCTGTCGTCCATCTTTAAATTTGGGGTTTGGCGGAGTGTGGCGGTCGGCAACCGTCTCGACCGACTTTCCGATCTCCTCTAATATAACCCGACGGTCGCCGTGCCGGATTCTCTCGAAGCTGGCAATGGCCGGACGGGGGCGACGTGATTTCGGTGTTCCGGGATACAAATTTTTGGCCTCCCCGGTTCCGGTTTCCACCCATTTCCCACTGTCAACACCTCCAATTTTTGGCTCCTAAGATTTCGACACGTTGTCGAGAAATCGAATCAAATTTTCGTGAAATTTGTGGGTCGCTTTCATGTAACAGGCGTGGCCGGAATTTTTGAGGATCACTTTTTTGGAATTGGGCAGGACTTCGGTCAAAATGTCGGCTTGACTCGGCGGTACGATGGTGTCGTTGCTGCCCCAAATTGCCAAGGTGGGGATGTCATTGCCCTGCAATTGTTGGCTCATCTTCAAAATGCCGACGGGCGCCACGGCGACGAACCCCCGCAGGGACTGGGCGTGTTCGACGATGAAGGGCAGGCTGTAGCGGCCGCTCATCGACGGGGAAACGATCGCCGCCCCCTGCAACCGCAGCCCCTCCACGAGTTTCAGTAAAAATTGTACCGGCGTGCAGGCGATCTCTTCCGAAGTCCCGTAACCGGGCAAATCTACAGCGACGACGCGATAATTTTGGGCGACCAACTGCTTTAACGTGCCGATTTCTTGCCAGGTTTTGGCGGAGAAACTCGCCCCGTGTAAGAGCAGGACGGGGGGGGCATCGCGATCGCCTCCCTCCAAGTAATGAATCCTTTTATTTTTAACCGCGATGGATCGGGAGATAACATTCGGCTTCATCATTTGAGAAAATTAAATATATGAAACAGTATGCAAACTCTAAAATTGGAGTTAACATCACCCTATCATATCGCATCGATATCAGAAGATTCACCCACCCATGCACAGATTTTAAAAATCCGGACGGCGGGCGGCGGGAACGTCCGGTTCCTTTTGGGAACGACATTTTGCTAGTCTAGTTAAAATGGTAAACTTCGTATCATTTTCTTGAAATGCCATGGCAATCGACACCCCACCGGAGTCAAAATCTCCGCAAGCGACGCAGGGCAAACTGAAGCCGAAAGTCGGCTTGCCGACCATGTTTCGATTGGGCCTGTTTCAGATGGGACTCGGGATCATGTCCCTCCTCACCCTGGGCGTGATCAACCGGGTCATGATCGACGAGCTGAAAGTCCCCGCACTGATCGCCGCCGGTGCGATCGCCATGCACCAGTTCGTTTCCCCCGCCCGGGTCTGGTTCGGCCAGCTCTCGGACGGAAAGCCGATTTTCGGCCTTCACCGCAGCACCTACGTCTGGATCGGGGCGGTTCTGTTCACCGCCACCTCTTTCTTCGCCCTGCAGGTGGCTTGGCAGTTGGGGGAGAGCATCCAAAATAACGGCATGGCGGGGATCAGCTACCTCTGGGCCGGCCTGTTAGCCCTGGTCTTCGCTCTGTACGGTCTGGCCCTCAGTGCCAGTTCCACCCCCTTCGCCGCCCTCCTGTTCGATGTCTCCGACGACGACAACCGCTCCAAACTGATCAGCATCGTCTGGTCCATGTTGATGATCGGAATCGTCGTCGGCGCCATCATCAGTTCTCAAATTCTCAACCAACCGGAGATCTGCGGGGCGGACATCCTCTCCTACAGCCCCGCCGCCGGGGCGAGAGCGGCTGACATCCCCACCCTGCGGGCGACCATCAACCCGCTATTCGTTATCGTCCCCGCCATCGTCTTCGCCCTGTGTTTGGTTTCCACCTGGGGGGTCGAAAAGCGGTTTTCCCGCTACACCGAGCGATCGACGGTGACGGACCGGGAAGACCAAATCACCCTCGGCCGCGCCCTGAAAATCCTCACCGCCAACCGCCAGACGGGGCTATTTTTCACGTTTCTATTGGTGATGAGCATCAGCCTGTTCATGCAGGATGCCGTCCTGGAACCCTACGGCGGGGAGGTGTTCGGGATGTGTGTCTCGGAGACGGCGAAGTTGAACGCTTTCTTCGGAACCGGAACCCTCGTCGGCATCGGCTCGACGGGCTTTTTGGTGATCCCCCGCCTGGGCAAGAAAAATACAGTGCGGACGGGTTGCCTGGGGACCGCCGTCTGTCTGACGCTGTTCATCGGCGCCGGGTTTACCGCTAACCCGGAGATGCTCAAGGGTTCCCTGCTGCTGTTTGGTTTGTTTTCCGGCATCCTGACGGCCGGTGCCATCAGTTTGATGTTGGACCTGACGGCGGCGGAGACGGCGGGTACCTTCATCGGTGCCTGGGGACTGGCTCAAGCGATGGCGCGGGGTCTGGCGACGGTGCTGGGGGGGGCGGTTTTGGATGTCGGCCGATTCCTGTTTTCCGCCCCCGTGCTGGCTTACGGGACTGTGTTCGCGGTTCAGGCGATCGGGATGGTCGTGGCGATCGCACTCCTGAGCCGGGTCAACATCCGCGAATTCCAGGATAACGCTAAAAAGGCGATCGCGACCGTTCTGGAATCGGAGTTGGATTGAAAAATTGCATGGGCATCCCAATCCGCCCCTATTAACCAACGGACGTGATTGATTCTGGATATCGTCCTAACTTCCCCCGAAGCCGTTCGGGGGATTTTTTTGGGAGTCGGGAGTCGGGAGTCGGGAATGGGGAATGGGGAATGGGGAATGGGGAATGGGGAATGGGGAAAATTTCATTTATATGGCGGTTGTCTATCTGCTGCGATATGATCGAATCCCCCTAAATCCCCCTTAAAAAGGGGGACTTTCTGATTCCCCCCTTTCCAAGGGGGGTTAGGGGGGATCTTTTCCGGCTGTGCCTCATTACCGCGCAAAGTGCTGTAATAAGCGGGAGTCGGGAGTCGGGAAATCTAAAATCCCCACCGAGCACACCCCACACCCCAAATTAAGGCGATCGCCTGTAGGGCTCAAACGTATAATATTTCGGACGGGAGTCGAGTCGGACGTGCAGCCAATAAACGCCCAAGCCGGAGGTGCTCACCCAGACCGGATTTTCGCCCAACCGTCGGGCGAGGTGGGTTCCCACTTCCCGCCACAATTCCTGTTGCTGGGCTTCCGGGGCTTCCCGGATAAATTTGGCGAGGTGGGGGTAGGCGGAAGGAGAAATAATCGGACAGGGGGCGATTAATAGGGCATCTTTGTGCAGACTGGGAAAGGACACGATCGCTTTGTCGGGGGGGGCGGTATCAAAATAGTCGCCGAACGTGCGATCGTCGGGCGGGACGTTTGCTAAAGCCGGACTTTCAACCACTACAAATTCAAAGGGTTGTCCGGCCGAAGCGGTGGTGACGGGTGGGGTTTCCCAGAAATAGGCCTCGAACGGAACTTTGGCGAGTAAGGTGATGAAAAAACGGCGAAAATCGCGATCGCACTCCCAGAGTCGGATGGCTTCAGAATGGGCGATCGCACCCTCTTCGCGGAACAGGGAAAATTTTTGAACTCGCCCGGAATTGAGCGAGTCGATCTCAGCACTCCACATTTGTCATTTTATTGATCGGGTTTCATCCATATTAATCTCAAATTCCTCCGGTCATCCATCAGATCTGCCGGTTTGACCGCCGAGCGATCGCCGTGTAAGGTGGGAGGTCGGCTCCCCGTGGGGGAAACCTTATAGGGTTGCCCGATGTTCGGGAATTGAACCGAATTTGATATCAATTCTCCTTCTCATTTTAAATCCAAAAAATGGCTTTTGACCCGGTAAAAATTGGGGGACAAAAGCCATCGATCTTGAGGGTTATGATCTTTAAACTTCACACCTTAAATCAGGATTGACCTCGGCGATCGCCGAGGTCAAAATTATCAGACGCGACGTTTGTTTCGCCAGAACAAACCGATCGCGGCAACGCCGAACAGTGCGAGAGTTGATGTCGGTTCCGGAACGGAAGCCCGGAGCTGTTCGCGGCGCCCGATGGTGATATCATCCAAACCAAAACCATCTTCCGGAATGGGACCGTTGGCTAAAAATTCGATTTGTGTGAATGACAAATCGGGGTTGATGTAGCCGAAGAATAATTCGTAAGCATTTGCATCGGCGCTTTGGGTGTGGGGGATGTTTTCAATGGCCGTCGTGCCGTCCTCGAAGAAAAACTTGAGTTTGAAGTCATTCACTCCGGCATCACCCATGTCGGTGGCATAAAATCCGACCGCAGATTGAGCCGTATCAAATGCGATCGTGTAGGTGTCTTGATCCAGTTCGCCGAACGTCAAACTCCAGTATTTTTCGCCCGAAATGGCGTGTAATCCCTCGAAGTCATCGTCGCGAACTGCTCCCCCGCCAACCAGTTCGGCTTCATTGCCACCAATTTCGAGTGTGAGCGGAGATGTCGTTCCCGCATCAAAATCCTCAAAATCCTCCGTATCGGCGGCGATAAAGTTGCTGAGAAAGTCGAGTTCGGCTTTTCCGGCGAAATTCGTACCCGCATCGGGATCGTCTTCCCCGAAGTATAAACTGGCCGCGTGGGCGGTATTGGTCGCACCCAGTAAAAGGCACGTCCCGATGGCACTCGCACCCAGGAAATGTTTGGTAAATTGACTCAGATTATTCATTGTCGCTTGGCTTGTCTTCTAAACGGCGGTCAGATTTCGCGATCGCGCGATCGATCTGGGATCGACGGTGCGATCGTCGATGAGGTTGACCGGATTTCCTCAAATGAGTAGTGGGTTTGAAATATCCCAAATATGCAGGTCGGCCTCGTGACTCGCGACCCGAAACCCCGGGGGGTGAACCCTCGAAAGTCGAGTCGCACTGTCCGTGAATCAATGCACCTGCAAAAATGGGAGGCCCTCTCATCGATTACTATTATCCGATCATCCGAAATTTTACCCCTCTGTAAAGTGATGGAAGTTCTGACGATCCGTGAATTGGCGGATGCGATCGCGTTTCCCCATTCAAACGCAAACGGGAACTGGGTTGAATCTCCCAGTCCCCGTGCAATTGAATCTTAAAATTGGCGTCGCCCCCGTCACTCGACCGTTTGATCGACGATCTCCACCAAAATCCACCGGATCGAGGGGGCATCGGCGGGCGGATTCTCGACCGCTTCTTCCCGAATTCTCAACGTGTAGGTGTAGCCCGGTTCGTACTCGAAGCCCTCGATGCCGCTGTAGTGCAAGTGCCAATCGGCATCCGATTCTCCCCGAACTTGCAAGCATTTTTGCGGCCCAACTCCCACGCAGTCAGCCATCTGAGAGGCGACATAAATGGTTTTCTGATTCTCGGATTCCTGCGCCGTTTCTGCCGGCTCAAAAATCAAGACTCCCGCACCCTCGTCGGTGGTATAATTGACGCTCAATCGACCGTCCGCGATCGCGTATTTTTGCGCCCCCTGCAAAGCCGTCAAAAATTGAAATTCTTGATCCATGATCTCTTCCGGACACATCATCATCGTCCCTGCGGCGATTCCGATTTCCAACCCGGATGAAGCGGCGGTATAGGGTGCGGTATAGCTGTTGCAGCCGGAAGAACCGCCGAGACGGTCTTCGTCAAAGACGAGGGTAATTTCGGTGTCCGGAAGCAAAGTATTGGGGGAGTCCGGGTCGCCCCACGATGCCAGCGTCCAAGAGGTTCCGGCTAGGGGCATTTCGGAAGTGACCGAGGGGGGTTGAGTCGGCATCTGACCGGCTCCCCCGTCGGCTGCAAAAATTAAGACTCCCGAACCCTCATCTGTGGTATAATTAACGGTCAATCGACCATCCGCGATCGCGTATTCCCGCGCCCCCTCCAAAGCCGCCAAAAATTGCAATTCTTGATTCATAATCTCTCCCGGACAAGCCATCCGCGTCCCGGCCGCGACTCCGATTTCCAATTTGGAATTTTCGGCGGTATAGGATGCCATGAAACGATTGCAACCCGATGTTCCGCTGATGCGATTTTCTTCAAATGCGAGGGTAATTTCGGTGTCCGCTACCCGGTCATTGGGGGAATCCGGGTCGCCCCAAGATACAAGCGTCCAAGAGGTTCCAGCGAGGGCAGGTTTCACGGCGAGAGTGTCTCCGGGGATATCGACAGAAATGACCGAAAGCGGTTGAGACGCGATCGCCTGACCGGCGGTAACAAACGGCGTTGCGATCGCCCAAGTCAGCGCCCAAAAACAGCCCGTCCGTCCGATCAAATTTAACATGGTTTCACTCCTTGTATCCGAAAAAAATTGGCGATCGCCCACCCGAACCCGATCCGATCAAAGGAACCGGTCGCGATCGGCTTTGCCTCCCATAATTTAAACGATAAGATCTCGCCAAAAGTTTCACTTCCCCCAAATCGTTCGTGCGATCGGGGGAAATTCAAAGAAACCGGGTTTCTGATAGGAACTCGGGTTCCCATCCCCAATTGCCGTAGAAATCCGGTTTCTGAAACATTCAATAGTTCAGGAACTGGGCTAGTGCGTTGGGCAGGGGCAACAGGATCGTCAGCAATACCCCCAAGGTGATCAGGCCAATGAAATCCCGCAGGTCATCGAGTTCGCTGACATCGTTAAGGGCGGGTTCGTCGTTGAGGGGCAAGAAGAACAGCAGGACCGCCAAAATCAGGAATTCTTGCTGTACCAGAGCCAAGAATAACACCAAAAACCGGGTGATTTGCCCGATCGCCAAACTGGTGCGCTGGCCAAACATCGCGTGGACCATGTGGCCGCCGTCCAACTGGCCGATGGGGAGCAAATTGAAGGCCGAAACCACCAGACCGATATATCCCGCGATCGCCACCGGGTGCAGATCGATCGCCCCGGTCGCCGTCAG
Organism: Lyngbya sp. CCY1209; assembly: GCF_055795065.1. NCBI lineage: Bacteria > Bacillati > Cyanobacteriota > Cyanophyceae > Oscillatoriales > Microcoleaceae > Lyngbya > Lyngbya sp. CCY1209. The sequence goes on along the minus strand of NZ_JAYFER010000548.1, from coordinate 27,708 downwards.
CGCGTCCCCCAAGGCGACTTTGCCCAAAACCGTCAGCAGAATCGAAAAGCTGGGATCGAGGGCATTGAAGGTCAAAATACCCGCCTCTTCAGGCAGAACCGAGACCACCTCGGAATGGGCGAACCCCCAGATCAGCAGGGGGATCGTCACCAGCAGCCCCGCCCAGGGGCCGGCGATGCTGACATCGAACAGGGCCTTCCGGTTGGGGATCGGCGATCGCGTCTGGATGAAGGCCCCGAAGGTCCCCAGGAAAAAGGGCACCGGGATAAAATAGGGGAGCGTGACCTTGATGCCGTGCGATCGGGCGCTCAGGTAGTGGGCCCCCTCGTGCACCCCCAGGATCGCCATCAGGGCCAGGGCATAGGGCAGTCCCGTCCCCAGCAGGGCTGGATCAGCCTGCCAATCCTGATTCGTCACCCCCATCAAAACGGTTCCGGCGACGGTCGTGGTAAATAGAGTAATGACCAGCAAAGCCAGGGCCAGCAGGGGTTGGGTCAACAAATCGCGATCGGGTTTCGGGGGCCCTGCGGTGCGGCGGTAGGGATTTTGCACCAGGGCGAACAGCGGTTTGTCGCCGAAATCTTTCTGAAACACGATCAGGAAGCGATCGCCGAAATTCGCCTCGATATTCTCCCGGACGGTTTTGTAGGCGACTTCCGGTTGCGATCGCAACTGACCCCGACAGATCACCGCCTGGGGCCGATATTCCAAATTTTGCAACGGGAACACCGCCCAGGGAAAACAGGTCCGCAGCTTTTCCTCCTCCTTGGGGGTGATCGGCGGCGGCGGGGGAGCGGCTTTTTCCGGCAGTTTGGGAATGGCGGGTTGAGGAGTCGCGGCATCGGCGGTGGGGGATGGGGCGCGATCGTCGGTTTCCCCTTCCGGGGGGGGTTGGCGGCCCATTTGCACCAGCACCCAGTACAGGCAGGGACAGGCGACAAACGGAATCACCACCAGCCAAGACGGGATCGGCGTCTGGGTCCCGTGCACGAGCATCCAGGCGCTCCAAATCAGGGCCGGCGCCATCATCACCAACCACAACAGCCAAATCGGCGTGCGGGTGATGCGCGTGACGCCCCGACGCAAAATCAAATAGGTCACCAGTCCCAAAATGAGCAGCAATAATAGCATGATTCAATAATCGGATTTGAGAGATAAAATCAAAAATCGCGGATTGCAACAACAGTGGAACGATCTCAATGACCCAGCAGCATCCTGCAACCAAACAACCCAAACCGGTCCTTGAAAATATCTACGCATTTTCACCGAATCGAGATACCCTCGGCGGCACGGCTTACTTTATTGTAGAAAACTCGGGCAACATCTTGATCGATGCCCCCGCTTGGACGGAGACTCAGCAACAATTCGTCCGGGACCGGGGGGGCGTGAAATGGCTGGCCCTCACCCACCGGGGGGGGATGGGCAAGGCCCGGAAAATCCAGCAGGACGAGGGATGTCGGATTTTGTGCCAGGAACAGGAAGCCTACCTGTTGCCCGAAGCCGAGGTGACGCCGTTTGAACGGGAATTTTCCATTTCGCCCCAAACGACAATGATCTGGACTCCCGGTCATTCGCCGGGCTCGTCGTGCGTCTACACTTCCGTCCACGGGGGTATACTGTTTTCCGGGCGCCACCTGCTACCCGATCGCGACGGATGCCCCCACCCCCTGCGAACCGCCAAAACCTTCCACTGGCCCCGACAAATTCGCAGCATCCGCGCCCTCCTGGACAAATTTTCCCCGGAAACTCTGCACTGGATCTGCCCCGGCGCCAGCATCGGGGCTCTGCGGGGACAATTCGCGATCGCCGATGCCTACGAACGACTCGCCCGCCTGGACTTGGAGGCCTGTGTGCAAACTCAACCCCTTCTTTAAATTTTTGTGACATCTTGTAACGAAATGGGCCGGAAGGATCGGGAGTCGAGAGTCGGGAATCGGCAGTCGGAAAAGGCCGTGAGGCGTGGAATTGGGGGCGTTTCCGAGAATCTAAAATCGGGGCGCAAGCCTTGCGCCCCTACCATCTGAAATTTAACACTCTCCCCACCCCGACTGTTGATAAAATACCATTGCCGTGAATCCTGCTTACACCTCCCAGAAATGCTCTAGTTGCGGCACTGTGGTCAAGAAGTCCCTATCCACAAGGACGCATATTTGCCAATGTGGGTGCAGGCTGGATAGTGACCACAATGCCGCGCTGAACATCCTTAACTCAGGACTGGGTACGACGGGGCACGTCGGAACCTCTGCACTGGATGCAGGCAACGCTTCTGGAGAATCAACCTCTATCTTGGCTGGCGAAAGCCTGTCAGGGTAAGTCGGCTCGTTGAAAGAAGAATCTCCGTCGCTGTCTTCGCGGAGAGTGTCAACAGTCAGAATTTCCGATACGGCAATGAGCGCTCGTGTGTTCACTTGCTCGAGGGAACCACGAAAACTTAAAACCTCGATTTAAAGGGGCTTTGAGTTTTTCCGACTCCCGACTCCCGATTCTCGACTCCCGCGCGCAGCGCTATAACCGTCACAAAATTTACTCTCAAAAATCACTATGACCTCTGCCACCGCACTTTCCAACGCCCCCGACCTGACCGCCGATGATTATGTCGTCGTGGGTTTGGCCCACTGCTTCATCAAAGACGATGGGGAACTCCTGCCGGTGACGGTCGCCGAACCGATCCCCTCGGCGGCCTTAGAAGCCATCCTCAAGGGCATTCCCACCTCCTACGAGTTCGCCTGCGGGACGACCCTGGGAACCGTGCTCGGCGGCGAGTCCGTCACCCTTCCTGAAGGCTTCCCCCCCGAAACCCAACTCTGCGACGAATTTGCCGAACGGGCGATCGCCTCGGCCCGCACCTACAAGCGCCGCGAAGTCGCCCAATCTCATATTCCCGTCGGAACCGCATTCCGGGAGTTCAACTTCTCCACGGAACGCAAGCGCCTCCTCAACTCCGAAAACATCGTCAGCACCGAAGATAACGTCAAACAACACGCCTACACCCACCAGGTGTTGTAATTGATAATTGATAATTGATAGTTATTAATTGTCAACGATCGGCAGGTGAATTTGAAATTCCACGCCTTCGGGGGGGTCGGAGATGCAGGCGATCTGGCCGCCGTGTTTTTCCACGATCAGGTGGTGGGCGATGGAGAGTCCCAGGCTCGTCCCCTGGCCCGTCGTCGGGGCTTCCAGGAGGGGTTCAAACACCCGGCGACAGTCCTCGGGACTCAAACTCGGGCCGTTGTCGGCGATGGAAATCATGGCGCGATCGCCCTCCAGGAGTTGGGTTCGCACCCGCAGCGTCGGGTTTTCGAGGCGATTTTCCCCCGTCATGGCCGTTTCCAGGCGGTCGATCGCGTGGGTGAGGAGATTCATGAACACCTGGTTCAGTTGGCCGGGGTAGCAGTCCACCCGGGGCAAGTCGGCGTAGTCTTTCACCAATTCGATGCTCGATCGCCCGCCCTTGGCTTGCAGGCGGTTCTGGACGATCAGGATCGTACTTTCGAGTCCGTCGTGGATATCCACCGGTTTCATCCGGCCCTCATCGACGCGGGTGAACGATCGCAGCGATCGCACCACGTCCCGGATGCGTTCGGCCCCCACTTTCATCGACTCCAGCATTTTGGGCAGGTCCTTTTTCATGAACTCGTACCCCATCTCTTCGAGTTCTTCCTCGATTTCGGAGATCGGCTCGGGGTAATATTCGGCGTAAAGTTCCATCACCCCCACCAGGTCTTCGATGTAGTTGCGGGCGTGGGTGAGGTTGCCGAAAATAAAATTGACGGGATTGTTGATTTCGTGGGCGATCCCCGCCACCAGTTGTCCGAGGGAGGACATTTTCTCCGTCTGCACCAACTGGGTTTGGGTGCGCCGCAACTGCACCAAAGCGGTTTCCAATTCGGCCCGACGGCGGTCCAGATGTTCCTCGCTCTCCCGCAGGGCGATTTCCATGTTGCGACGCTCGGTAATGTCCAACCCCACGAACACCGCCGCCGCCCCCCGCAGGTACTTTTGGGCGACGATCAGATAGGTGCGGGGCTCGCCTTTGACATCGGCGATAATTTCCCGGGAGTCGGTCCAGTCGGCTTTGTCGAAAAAGGCGTAGACGAATTGGTTGAATTCGGGACTCGTCTGCAGGAACCCCACTTCCCGGCCGATAAATTGGTGGGCGGGTACGCCGTAGGCGTTGGCGAGGTGCTGGTTGACGCCCAAATAGCGCCGGTCTGACCCGATCCAGGACACCAACCCCGGTACGGCGTTGAGCACCGCTTCGAGTTGGTCCCGGGACTCGGTGATGGCGGAGGAGGCGGCCTTGCGGTCGGAGATGTTGCGGGCGAACCAACACAGCAGGGGCAACCTGGGGGAATCGGATGATCGGCTCTGCCGGTGCGCTTCGCGCAATCGCGATACCGGGCCGGCGTCCTCCGGCGCGATCGGATCGACTTCCAAATAGTTGACGTTGACTTCCACCGGGACGATGGTGCCGAGTTTGTGGCGGTGGCAAGATTCAAAGGTCAGGGAACCCCGGTGTCTGATCTCCTCGCAGTGGGACGACCACATGGCCGGGGGCAGGTCGGGATCGATATCGTGGATGGTCAGCCGCAGCAGTTCCGGCCGGGAATAGCCCAACAGGTGACAGGCAGTGTCGTTGGCGTAGCACAACCGCCCCTCTAACGTGATCCACAGCACCGCATCGCCGGCCCGATCCATCGCCAGTTGGGTCAGTTGCAGGGCATTTTCAAATAGCTTCCATTCCGTGATCGTATCGACTTGCACGATCAGGCCCGCGATGATCCCCGAGTCGGTTTTCCAGGCCTGCACCGTCCATTTCACCCATTCCACCGTCCCGTTTTCTGGGGGGAGGCAGGTTTCCAATTCCCAGCGGTCGAGCTCTCCGGCCAGGGATGCCGCCGCATTCCGATACCAGCGTTCCGGCAGGTTGGGGAAGCGATCGCCTGGGGAAAGGTCGTCCCCGATGGCCCGATACTTGTCCCGCCACCGCCGGGATACCGCGACGCAGCGCATTTGGCGATCGACCATCGCCGTCGCGGCCGGCGTGGACTCCAGAAATTGACGAAATAATTGCTCCCCCGATACCCCCGACGCCGAACCGCCCAAAAGTGAATGGTGATCGGCCGGCGGCGCCACGTTCTGGGACTGAAAGGATGGAATCGGTTTGTCATTCACAATTTGAGATGCTCCAGTATCATCGCGTCTCGGCGGCACAGTAAAGGATTACGGGGGAGAGTTTGGAGATTTCGGATGCTTTAAAATTCGACCGCAGACTCTTGGGGGGTCTCACCCCTCATTGTAATATTGATTACACTGCTTTGTCCACCAAGTTAACACTGCCGCGATCGCACCGACAAAAGACCGGATTCCCGTCCGGGCATTTTATAGCAGTGCGCGATCGTGTCGTTACAAGCTCTAGAAACGGGAGTCTGTCCTAGGGAGTCGGTCGTCAGTCCTAGGGATTGACAATTCTCACCCGTCCGGCGTGTAACTAGGCCAGCGCACAGCGCTATAGACAACAATCGTGTCCCAAACTCTGTAAATTCCCGGAGACATCAGGGGTTTTAAAGGTATAAAATTTGACATTGATATTCCTCACTTCTCACTTCTGTTGTCTGACTTGTTTTTTCTCCCCACACCCCATCCCTAAAACGGATTCCACTCCACCGAAAAATAGAGTCCCTGTTCTTGCCAGGTTCGGTCCTGAGAATCCAAATCCGTGAGAGGAATTCCCCAGTCGAACCGGGCGCGAAAATTGTCCCCGTACTGCCAGCGCAGGCCCAACCCCAAGGAAACTAACGTCTCGGACGACAACTGCGATTGTTCGTCCGGGCTGCTGCTCCAAGCCGTGCCGAAATCCACGAACGGCGTCAGTTGTAAAATTCCCTTATTATTGTCGATGCGGAGGATCGGATAGCGCAACTCCGCCGAGGCGAAGATAAAATTGTCCCGCAGCAGGGCATCTTGGCGGTATCCCCGCACGTTGTCCAACCCCCCCAGCCCCACCTGTTCCAGCGGCACCAGTTCCTCCGTAGCCAACTGGACATCCGATCGCACCAATACCACCGTATCCGGCGCCAAGAGCCGCAACCACTGCGCCTGTCCCCGCCAAGCAAAATATTCGCTGTCGGGTGCGGAGTCGTTAACCGTGGAATTGAGGAAATTCAAACCGATGCTAAATTGCGATCGCGCCGCGAACACCTGCCGAGTCCCCCGGCTCGTGTACTCCTGGGACAACCGCAAAATTGACAGGCGCGTTTCCCCCTCGTCGTCCGCCCCCCGCGCCAGGGGGAACCCCACCCCCAAAATCGAGGTCTGACTTTCCCGACGGGCCAAACTCACCCCCAGGGCCAATTCCTCCGTCGGAGTTTGGATGATGGGTTGGCGGTAGCGCAGTTCAAACGTCACACTTTCCGCCTCGATGTCGAGTTCGTCGAAGGGGGGTTCGACGATATTGCTGTCGGTGTAGTTGAAGTAAAACCCGACGGTGCCGTTGCTGGCGTTGATGGGAAAGTCGTAAAAGACATCCACCACGTTGCTGCCATCGGTGTTGCTGTAAAACAGGCTGAGGGCGTCCCCCTGTCCGAGGAGGTTCGCTTCGGTGACTTCCACCCCCCGCTGAAACGTGCTGACGCTGGGGGGTCGGTAGTTGTTGGCGAAGATTTTGACGCCGAAGGTTTTGGCGGTTTTGAACTCCACGTCCAAAATGCTCTCCCCCGGACGGGTCCCGGCGGAGAGTTCCGCCTGGATGGTTTCGATGAGGGGACTCAGTTGCAGCAGTTGCAGGGCTTCGAGGAGGCGGTTTTGGTTGAGGGGACCGGACGTGGCCGCGGCGAGGCGGCGGAGGACGTAGTCGGGATCGAGGCGTCCGGCGGCTTCGACGTTGATTTCGGCGACTTCCCCTTCCAAAATCTGGATGGTGAGGGTGCCCCCCTCGAGTTCCTGGGGGGGGATGAAGGCGCCGGAGGTGATGTAGCCGTTGCGGATGTAAAGGTCGGTGACGGCGGAGCGGGCCAGCAGCAGTTCGGCGAAGGTGATGGGGCGGTTGAGAAAGGGTGCGGTGACTCGGGCGAGTTCTTCGTCGCTGAAGGCTGTGTTGCCTTCAAAGGCGAATTGTTCCACCACGACGGTGACGGCTTCATCCGGCGGTTCTCCGGAGTCCGTGGGAGCCGGCAGGGGAGATGGCAGCAACTCCTCGAGGGGGGGCAGCGGCGCGGGGAGGTCGGGTTCGGGCTCGGGACGTTCCGGCAGTGTCGGAATGGCGTCCGGCAGGGGTCGTTGCGGTTGGGGTTGGGTTTGGGCGGACAGGGGCGTTGGGGCCAAAATCAGGGCGAGGGCGATGCCGGTCGGGATGGAATCGGGAAAAATTCGATTCAAAAAGGCTTTTTGGCGATCGTTGCACATTCTCACTCCTCAATTCAAGGCTGTGGCTCCGTTGATTGCGTTTCGTGACCCCAATCGAGAACCTTTCAGATCGGGGGTTCGCCTCGACGAACCGGCCCGATCGCGCCCGACCGCGATGAGAGTTGATGGCAGTTCTAACGGACTGTCGGGTTTCGAGGGTTGAAGGCACAACTCAGTTGAGAATTCAGAATATGGGATCGGATACCGTCAAGACAAGGGCTGCGATCGCCCGTCAGTCCGAAGGTCGTCGCAATCCTTTGTTCTCCGATCGCGGTTTCCCATCCGGACGGGAGAATTGATCATTGACAATTGACAACTGACCATTGATTTTCCGTCCCCCGACTCCCGACTTCCTAATACCGACTCCCGAATTTTACGGTACGAATTGCGTCGTGACCCGATCGCCGGGGGTGTTTCCCGTCACCACGACGGTCTGATTGTCGAACCGGCCCGTTGCTTTTTCCCCCCGCAGGGTCATGGGGGGATCGACTTGGCGGTAGATGACATCCCCTTCCGCCTTGAAGCTTTGTTGGGAGACGTACCAGGTGAGCAGATCGGTGTTGATTTGGGCCTGCTGCTTCTGGCCGACCCCCAGGACGTTGCCGATCAGGTGAAAAATTTCGGCGTTCAGATCTCCCCAACCGCTGTCGCCGGAGAAGGTGAGTTGGTCTTTGCGATCGATGACCGTGATCGGTTTGGGGGACTCCAGGGTTTCCTTTTCGTAGTTCCAGCGCAACTCGTCGCTCGACACCTGCAGGGGGGGGTCGGAGAGGGCTACCTGGACGCTATCCTTCAACGTGGCGACTTGGGCCTTCAAGTCCAATTCCGCCGCCTTGGCCACGCCCCGATCGCTCAGGGTTTGATTTTCAAAGCGATCGAGTTCTACCCGGCGGTCGGCGACAAATTTTTCTTCCTCCCACCGCCAGATGATGTGGTCGCTCCGTAGCTGCACCCCGGATTCTTTAAAGTTGACTACCACCTGGTTCCAAAATTCCACCCGCTTGTCTGCGTCGAAAACCTGAACTTCGGTGGCGACCGCCTGCATTTTCTCGTGTTCCCCCGTCACCCCGTTGCGGGCGATCAAAATTTCCTGATCGACGATCCATTCGAGCTCGGATCCCCGCAACACGATGCCATTTTCCAAGTCCTCGGCCACAATCGAACCCCGCAGAAACAGCCGCTTGCCGTCTTGGTGGAGCGTGCCGGTGTCCCCCTCGATTTGATAGCGCAACTTCCCGTCCGCGAACAATTCTCCCTGGGGTTCGATGACGGTGGCTACCTTGTTGTCCGGGCTGTAACTCGCCTGTTTAGCCCGGACGCGCCAGAGCAGTTGCCCCTCTTCGTCCGCCTGTTCGAGCACGACGTCATCGAGGGTGAGGGTATTTTCGATCTCTTCTGACTCGGTTTCCGTTTCCGCTTCCACGGCGACATCCTCCGGCGTCGCCGGCCGACACCCCGCCAACCCCGCCACCAGCAGGGCGAGGGGCAACAGGATCGTGCAGGGTGAGTGCGGGATTCGAGCCATGTCCCCTCACGATCCTTCCGCCTTTCCGTCGAGCAAACTCATGCTCGACAGGGGGCGGTAGTTGTAGTTGTGGCCCCGGGGGGTTTTTTGGATGTCGTCTTTGATCGCTTCCAGGTCGATGTAGCGGTCGGCGACGTTGATCAGGCTGTCGCTGGTCATCGATCGCAGGCTGACCACTTCCACCCTCACCCCCCGGTAGCTGACGCAATCGACGGCGTAGGCGAGATCCCCGTCGCCACTTACCAGTACCGCCGTGTCGTAGGCCCCCACCAGGGCGATCATGTCCACGGCGATTTCGACGTCCAAGTTCGCCTTTTTGGAGCCGTCGGGCAGTTGGACGAGATCTTTGGCGATCACCCGGTAGCCGTTGCGCCGCATCCACAGCAGGAACCCCTGCTGCTTTTCGTTGGAGCGATCGACGCCGGTGTAGAAGAATGATCGCAGCAGCCGCGAACCGCTCGTCAGGCGGCAGAGCAACTTGGTATAGTCGATCTCGATCCCCAACTGCAGGGCGGCGTAAAATAGGTTCGACCCGTCGATGAAGATCGCCACCCGACCTCGATTTTCTAAGATTTGCTCGGGCGTAAATATCTCTCCACTGTTGATATGATTCAACATGATTTTTTTATACCTCGTTTATTATCTATGGTGATGGAAAAATCGGATTTGGGTGATGGAAAAATCGGATTTTGAAAAATGAAACCGTCAATTTGAGATGCTGGGGTCGGCGAATTGAATCGGCGGCGCGATCGCCCTAGGACTCGGTAGAGGCCGGCATTTCCAGCTTTTGAAAGACCGGTTGCGGTTTCCCCAGGGGTTGCTCTGGGGGCAAGATGCCCCAGCGGCCGTGGGTGTCGAAGGGGGCCGACGTTTCCCCGACGCGGCGGTCGTGGAAGTCGATCGCGTATCCGAGCTGCTCGTAAACCGCCTGAGAGAGGTTGGGGACGATGGGTGAGAGCAAGTAGGCTGCCTGTCTGACGGATTCGAGGACGCAATACAACACTTCTCCCACTGCTTCGAGATCGCCTTGTTTGTAGAGCGCCCACGGCGCTTTTTCGTCTACGTACTTATTTCCCGCCCGCATGAGAGTGAGGATCGCTTCGCACACCTGGCTGAATGCCAGGGCGTCGTAGGACTGAGCTACGCTGTCGGTGAGGGAATCGCCGATGGATTTTAAGGGGTTGTCCGGGGAAATTGCCTCGGCCGCGATCGCCGGAACGGTTCCGTCGAAGTATTTGTGAGCCATTTTGACCGTCCGGTTGAGCAGGTTGCCCAGATCGTTGGCGAGGTCGGCATTGAGGATATTAATAAATCGCGTCTGATTGTAATCGCCGTCCTGTCCAAATTCTATCTCTTTTAAGAAATAATAGCGGACGGCGTCGGGGCTGAATTGGTTGACCAATGCCACCGGATCGAGGGTATTTCCCAAGCTCTTCCCCATCTTTTTCCCATCTTTGGTCAAAAAACCGTGTCCGAAGATACGGCCGGGCAACGGCAAATTGGCCGACATCAGCATCGCCGGCCAGTAAACGGCGTGGAACCGCAGGATATCCTTGCCGATCAGGTGCAGGTCGATGGGCCACCACTTGGCGATCGCATTCTCCAAGGTGGGTTCTTCGTCCGCACCGAGGAGGGCGCTGACGTACCCTAACAGGGCGTCGAACCAGACGTAGAGGGTTTGGCTGGGATCGATGGGCACGGGGAATCCCCAGTCGAGATTGACGCGAGAAATGGAGAAATCCTGCAATCCTTGCCCGACAAAGGCTATCACTTCGTTGCGGCGGCTTTCCGGCCGGATGAAGTCCGGGCGATCGCGGTACAGCTTCTCCAACTGCTTTTGATATCGAGACAGGCGGAAAAAATAGTTCTGCTCGTCCCGCCATTCCACTTCTTTGTTCGAGTGGATTGGACAGTATTTTTCATCGACGAGTTCCCGTTTTTCTTTGAACTCTTCGCAGGAGACGCAGTACCATCCCTGCTGTTGGTTCAGGTAAATGTCCCGGTTGTCCCACACTCTCTGAAAAAAGTCTTTGACTACCCCTTCGTGGCGGGGAGCGGTCGTCCGGCTGAAGCGATCGTACTGGATCTGGAGCTGCTTCCACAAATCTTCAAAACTCGAGACGATCCGATCGCAGTGGACTTGGGGCTCGCACCGGGCTGCCTCGGCGGTGCGCTGAATTTTTTGGCCGTGTTCGTCGGTTCCGGTGATCAGCAAGACCGAATTTCCCTGCAGGCGTTTGAAGCGGGCGATCGCGTCGGCCGCGATCGTCGTGTAGGCGCTGCCGATGTGGGGGACATCATTGACGTAATACAGGGGAGTCGTTAAAGCGAATGTCTTTTGAGTTGTTTCTGTCACATCCATGACGATCTAGATTGTTTTGACTTAAACTGGTGTCGATCTTAACTTAATGGTACGTCGGAAATTCGCCGTTTTGACTGCCGGGTACGAGTCCCCCGCCGTCCAAAACAGTACCCATTTGATACCGTTTTAAAAATTTGAAACCGAGCTTATAAATCATAAGGCTTTTTTAAAAAATCTCAAAAATTCTCAACGAAGTCTTAAGTTTTCATGGCGGCTCTGAAGGCGACGGACGGCATGGGGGGAAGATTTCGGGCGATCGCGTCAAAAATGTCGGACCGCCTCCGTTTCCGATCCCGGTCGTCGAAGTGCCCCGATCGATTGATCCCGGTCACTTCACCGATAAGGTAAAGTAATGTTAAGCGACTCTCGATCGCGAACCCGACGGCGCGAAAAACCACTCGCTCTCTATTGTGACCTATGGTTTCCAACAGAATTCAGCTCACCTCTCGCGGGCTTCTCGCCGGATTGGGAACTCGCATTTTCCTGCACTACGGCGATCGCATCCCCCCAGAGTGCGCCGTCCTAATGGTCAGCAACCACCGCAGTTTCCTCGATCCGATCGTCCTGATGGCCACCCTCGACCGGCCGATCCGCTTCGCCTGTCACCCGTTCATGGGCCGGGTCCCCCTGCTGCGGGAAACCATCGCCGCCGTCGGCGCCTTTCCCCTCGACCACCGTCCCAAACCGTTTTTTCAACGGGCCGCCGGACTGCTGCGGGCCCGGGAAATGGTGGGGATCTTCCCGGAAGGGGCCGCCCCGATGTTGCGGCCTACCCTCCCAGACCGGGTCGGTTCGTTTCACCGGGGATTCGCCCACCTGGCCCTGCGGGCGCCCGTGCGGGAGTTGGCCCTGTTGCCGGTGGCGATCGCGAGCGTGGAGGAAGAGTACATCTCCTCCGGCATCCCTATCAAAGTCCTCGGTTGGTTCGACCCGGACGAACCCCAGTTCGACCAGCCCGGTTCCCATCCGGCCCTCGTTTACCGCCAGGTCAACGTCCTCGTCGGCCGCCCCTACTGGGTGAAACCGCAACTGCAAGGTCAATACCGGGGTCGAACCGCCAAAGCGGCCGTCGCCGACCTCACCGGCTACTGCGAAGCCGAAATCGCCGACCTGCTGCGCGGGGGATGCTTCTGAGCAGACTTTGCTTTATATCAAAAAAACAGCCCGACAGACAACATTTCCGAATCCATCTCCAGATAGAATTAACCGCATTCAAAACCCCCATGCATTTTTTTAGCCCCACTTCCCCCCAACCGAACCGACCTTTATTTTGCTTTCTCCCCGGCATGGACGGCACGGGCCGCCTGCTGCGGACTCAACAGCCCCAACTCGCCCGCAGCTTCGACCTGCGCTGTCTGAGCATCCCCCCGGAAGATCTCTCCGGTTGGGAGATCTTGGTCGATCGCACCGTCGGCCTGATCGAAGCCGAACTCGAACGCAACCGACATCGCGACCTCTTCCTGTGCGGCGAGTCCTTCGGCGGCTGTCTGGCCCTGAAAGTCGCCCTCAAAATTCCCCACCGCCTCAAACGCCTGATTTTGGTCAACCCCGCCTCCTCCTTTAAACAGAGGCCCTGGGTGCAGTGGGGCTCCTACCTCACCCACTGGCTGCCGAGTTGGTTCTACCCCGTTTCGGTGACGGGAATGTTGCCCTTTCTCGCGGCGTTGAGACGCATCACCCAAAGCGATCGCCGCGCCCTTCTGGACGCCATGCAGTCCGTCCCCCAACCGACCTCGATCTGGCGCCTGGAACTGCTGCGATCGTTCCACGTCGAACCCCGGCAACTCCGCCAACTCAGTTTGCCCGCTCTCATCATTGCCAGCGGGTCCGACCGGCTGCTACCCTCGGTAACGGAAGCTCAATTCCTGACTCGGGAACTGCCCGACGCCGAGATGGTCGTCCTCCCCGACAGCGGCCACGCCTGCCTGTTGGAAACCGACGTCAACCTGTACGCGATCGTCAAAGACCGCGATCCCGACCTTGATCGCGCGACAAAAGACTCGGCCTGTGTGGGAATAATTGATCATTGATCATTGATCATTGATCATTAATAATTATCAATTCATGATCCCCGACTCCCGATCGCGGATGAGCCGGATTTCACAGATGACCGATTCGGGTCGATTCCCTATTCCCTATTCCCTATTCCCTATTCCCTATTCCCTATTCCCTACTCCCTACTCCCTGCTCCCCAAACAAACCATGACAGCAACCGCAAATGCTCCCGCCGGACTCGCCTCCCGACTGGTGAATGGCGTCCTTTCTATCAAACCTCTGGCCGACTGGGCCAAAAATCGCGCCCGCCAGATGATGATCGATCGCGCCGAAGACATGGGCGTTCCCTGGCGCCGCCACGCCGACGAACTCCTCTCCCGCGACTGGACCCGGGAATTCGAGCAGGTCAACGATCCCCACCTCACCTACCCCGACTATTACTTGAAACCCTTCCACGCCTACGACAGCGGGAACATGAGCTGGCGGGCCGCAGTCGAAGTGGAAGTGGCGGCCAAAGCCGTCCACGCCAAAATCTGGCCCGAGGCGGGGGTCGCCGGAGATAGCCGGCTGCGGCAGAGTTACCACGACGTCCTGAAAGCCCGGTTGCCTAAAGATCCCGAAAATATTCTCGACCTCGGCTGCAGCGTCGGGTTGAGTACGTTCACCCTCCAGGAGATTTACCCCCGGGCCTCGATGACGGGCCTGGACCTGTCCCCCTACTTTTTGGCGATCGCGGCTTACAATACCGCCCAAAAACAGACCGCCAACCCCCCCACCTGGGTGCACGCCGCGGCCGAAGCCACGGGTTTGCCCGACGCCAGTTTCGACCTGGTGTCCCTGTGCCTGGTCTGCCACGAACTCCCCCAACGGGCCACCCGCGACATCTTCCGGGAAGCCCGGCGCCTGCTGCGTCCCGGCGGACACCTGGCGGTGATGGACATGAACCCCCAATCCGAGGTCTTGGCCCAAATGCCCCCCTTCGTCCTGACGTTACTCAAGAGTACCGAACCCTATCTCGACGAGTACATGAGCCTGGATTTGGCGGAAACCTTCAAAGACGCGGGTTTCCAAACCCCCGCCGTCACCTGCAACAGCCCCCGCCACCGAACCGCGATCGCACAGGTGGAATGATCAATCATTAATCATTAATAATTGACAATTAATTATTCCGGACCGCGATCGCACGAGTGAAGTGAGGGAGTCGGCAGTCGAGAGTCGGTATTAGGGGGGCAGGGGTATGAATTGATCATTATCAATTGTCAATGATCAATTTTCCCCACACCCCACGCCCGCACACCCCAATTTATGTTAAGCGCCGAAGACCTTTACAGCGAGTCGTTTTACCTCGCCAACAACCCGGATGTCGAGCTCGCTGTCGAGGCCGGCATTATTGAAAGTGGGTTCGAGCATTTCATCGAAACGGGTCAGTTTCAGGTCCGCCAGCCCACGCCGCTCTACGACGAATTTTATTATCTCGCCACCAACCCCGACGTCGCCCAAGCCGTCAACAGCGGGGCGATGGCGAGCGGGTTCCAACACTTTATCAACGCCGGTCAATTTGAAGGGCGCGATCCCAGCATCTTATTTAATACGGCGTTCTATCTCGAAGAATATCCGTTTCTGGAACCGGCGGTTTTGGCGGGGGATGTGACCGCGATCGAGCATTTCGTCAAATTCGGACAATTTGCAGATTTCCGCCCCAGTCCGGTCTACAACCCCGACTATTATCTGGCCCGAAATCCGGATGTCGCCGCCAATGTCGCCCGGGGCGAGGTGACGGGGATCGAACACTATCTCGAAATCGGGGCGGCCCAGGGTCGGGATTTCAGCCCGTTTCTGGAACCGGACGGGTCGAATTTTCCCAACCGGGTCGCCAGCGGGGACACCACCCAAACCGGCACGACCCTGATGGCCCGCAGCACCGTCGCCGGCCCCCTGACCTTTGAAACGGCGACCGATCCCAATTTTACCAATATCGTCTCGTCGGTGACGACGATCGCCCTCGACCCCACCCTCCCGTCCCAGGTGTCCCTGTCGGGGCTGACGCCGGGGACGCAATATTTTTACCGGGTCACGAATGCCCGGGGAGAGTCGGACCTGGGCAGTTTCCGCACGCCGGAACCGCCGGGAATTCGGGGGGGCTTGCGATTCGGGGCCACCGGTGACGGCCAGGGGGAACTGATGCCCCATGTAGCCGTGGGCAATGTGCCGGAACGGAACCTGGATTTTTTTGTGGAATTGGGCAATAGCATTTCGGCGGATACCGAGTCTCCGGATGTGCCGGGAGTGCAACAGGCGGCGAGTTGGGAGGAATTTCGCACCAAGCACAACGAGATCTATTCCCCACGGCTCGATTTCAATCCCTGGGGGAATTTGCGGGCTTCGACTTCGGTGTTCTCGACCTGGAATGATCGCGAACTGACGGAGAATTTTGCCGGGGGGACGGCGCCGGCTTTGTCTCCCCAGACGCCGGGATTGTTCGGGATGGGGGGGGGTTTTGTGAATGATACCCCCGTCTTCGAGGCGGCGCTGGAGGCGTTTTCGGACTACAACCCCCGCCGCCGGGAGGTCTACGGGGAGACGGGCGATCCCCGCACGGCGGGGGAGGAGGAACTGTACCGGGCCGTCACGTTCGGGGATGACGCGGCGGCGTTTCTGTTGGACGTGCGATCGTTCCGGGACGCCCCCCTGCCGCAGGTGTCGGAAGCGGCACCTCAACAGCAGATCGATGGGTTTTTGGCCGCCAGTTTCGATCGCAATCGCACGATGTTGGGATCGGCCCAGTTGGAGCGGTTGCGGGGGGATTTGTTGGCGTCCGAGGCGGCGGGACTGACCTGGAAGTTCATTTTTTCTCCGGTCCCGATGCAAAATTTGGGGATTCCGGGGGCGGCAGACCGCTGGGAAGGATACGCGGCGGAACGTGGCGAGATCCTCAAGTTTATCGATGAAAATGATATTGATAACGTGGTGTTTGTGTCGGCGGGGTTGGATGGGACGGTGGTCAACAATTTGACCTATCAGGAACGGTTTGGGGGGCGACAAATTCCGGTCGATGCGATGGAAATTACCGTCGGTCCGGTGGCGGTTCAGGAAGATTTGGGCGACGGATTGACGGGCGCCCCCTTGGGTCCGGCGACGGTGGCAAATACGCCGGAAGACGTGCTGACGCGGGAGGCGAAGGCGGTTTATGATTCCTTGGAAACGCGATCGCTGCGGGATGAGTTGATCCGAGATGTTCTCGACTCGCGCCTCGTGGCTTTGGGGTACGATCCCGTCGGGTTGCAGGGGTCGGGAATTGACGTTCGAGAGGTGATCCCGGCTCCTTATGTGGCGGTTCACACCTTCGGATGGACGGAGTTTGTGGTCGATGAGAATACCCGAGAGCTTCTCGTGACGACTTACGGCGTCGAACCCTATTCTCAAATCGACGTGGAAACGGTTCCCGCACAAGTGATCGGCCGCCAACCCGAAGTGGTGAGCCAGTTTTTGGTCGCTCCGGAGTTGTTCTGATTCCCGACGGGACGGCTCGGGAAAAATCTGCCAGATTAGCACACCCATCCAAGTGAATTGGTATAGCTTTACGCTGCGACATCTGGCGATTCGAGCTAAAATTGAGGTCAATTCCGAAGGGTCTTTGTACGCCGAGTTGACTTCGACCTGGGGGATCGGTACTTAGTCCAACCCATCCGCGAGGAAGGGGTTTTTTTGATCGTGACGAAAATCTCGACGATCGCCCCCGACAACAAAATGGGTTTGGGTCGTTGAAAAATCAAGTGCGACAGAGTATAACAAAGTGTAAAAATTCAGAACGATTTTAGGCGCGATCGCGATCGCAGAGTTGGACGTTGAGGACTCCGCCCCTTGTTGACATCACACCCCCCAATGGAACAGATCAAGATGAAAGAATTTGTCATCAATCAATTTAATTCCCTCGGGCTGGCATTTTGGGTAGAAATTATGACTGAAATCCCCCGGTGCACCTACTACTTTGGACCGTTCCTCACCGAAGATGAAGCTCAGGAAGCGGAACCGGGCTACATCGAAGATATTGAAGGCGAGGGCGCCGAGGGATTGCACGTCGCCGTCAAACGCTGCCAACCGGAATATCTCACCGTGGCTGAGGATCTCGGCCCGAATTTTGACAACCCACTCAAATGGGCTTAGGGCCGCAGGACTTCGGGATGGGCGTCGAGCCAGCGGTCGATATCGGCCCGGATGCGATCGCTGATCTCCCACGGTAACAAATGGGCCGTGTCGGGATAGCAGTAAAATTCCGCGTTCGGGAGGCGGCCGGCCGTTTCCCGACTCGATGCGGCGGTAATGTGCCGATCCCGTTCCCCCGCCAAAACTAACGCCGGACAGGTCAGGGTTTCCAATTCCCCCAGGCGATCGTATCCGGCCCGCAATGCCTGACGCAGGGCTCGGGTCGCCGTCGGGGAAGTCCGCAAGTAGGCGGGGGTGGCCTCCCGGGCGATGTATCGGTAGGCTTCCGGGCTCTGCCGTCCCAGCAAGTATCGAAATAGCGATCGCCGTCCCAAGGTGTCGATATTCCACCGACATCCGGGTTTGACCCAATTCACGACCCCGGCGAGTCCGGTGAACAGGTTGTCTTGCCAGGAAATCGGCGGATGGCTGCCCCGGGGACGGGCGGCGGTGGCGACCAGGATCAGGCCCGTCACCCGCCACGGCGATCGCAGGGCTAATTCCATCGCCAAAATTCCCCCCAACGACCACCCCAACACTAGAGTGCGATCAATCCCCAGGCGATCCAACAATGATTCCAGGTCGAGGAGGTGATCCGACATCTCGAACGTCCCACTCACCCGGCTTTTCCCGTATCCCCGCAAATCCGGCGCGATCGTCCGAAATCGCTGGGATAAATGCTCCGAAAACACCGACATACATCCCCCAGACCCCGGATGGCCGTGAAGGCACAGGATCGGAAATCCGGTTCCCCCAATCGAGTGGTGAAGTTGCATCAAATTAGCGCCAAGAATTAATCATTTTTTAAAAAAAAATTAAGAAATGTTAAAAATTTCGACTTTTTTTCCAGGATCGTTGCTTTTTCGCTTGACTTCCAGTATTATTTTAGATAATGGGAGTGGTGACGGAAATAAAATTTTTGCAACCACCCGATTATGAAGCATTATGTCAATAGTTTACTGGAAATCGCCACCCCTGTCAACCCCTCCCCGGCTTCGATCGCGGCAAAAATTAAAAAAATTAAGAAATGTTAAAAATTTCGACTTTTTTTCCAGGATCGTTGCTTTTTCGCTTGACTTCCGGTATTATTTTATATAATGGGAGTGGTGACGGAAATAAAATTTTTGCAACCACCCGATTATGAAGCATTATGTCAATAGTTTACCGGAAATCGCCGCCCCTGTCAACCCCTCCCCGGCTTTGATCGCGGCAAAAATTAAAAAAAATTGGGCCAATCTGTTGCCTTCCCCTTCCCAAAAAATGACATTCCCCTAATACCGACTCCCCCAATTAAATCTGACCGTTGCGGATAACGTGATCGACGATTCCCGCGATCGCCCGCCGAATTTGGGGGATGTGGCCGCTGTAGTTATCAGTGATCGTGATGACGTAGCGTTCGCCGTCGATGCTGGCCGCGACCGTGGTGCCGATCATTTTGGAATTTTGGCCCGTTTTTTCCCCCAGCCACTGGGCATTTAATCCATCCAACGCCATGTAACCGATTTCGCGATCGTACTGCTGGCTCAAAGCCTCGATCAGCAATTCCGAGTCCGGGTATTCGTAATTGTAGATTTTCACCATCATTTCCGTGAGTTCGTCGCTGGTGAGGCGATTTCGGCCCTTGCCCGGTCGGAAGGGCATGATCCGATCGCCCATGAGTTTGAACCGCACCCGGGTTTGTGTGAACCCCTGCCCTTCCAGGAACGAATTGATGTAATCGTGGCCCAGATAGTCGATCAGTTGGTTGGTGGCGATATTGCTGCTGTGGTCGATCATCTGGCCCATCAGGATCTTCAGGGGGTAAGACTTGCGGGCGCGGATGTCGGAGGCATCTTCAGTGAAGTTTCCCCCCTCCACATAAACGGATTCCTCGAAGCTGACTTTATCCGCGTTGGCTTTGTGCAATAGTGCGATCGCCACCGGAACCTTGATCAGACTCGCCGGACTCGCGGGAGGCACGTCCCCCCGCAGGCTGGCACAGTGGCGGTTGAAGTTACAGACGCTGATCGTCGCCTGTCGGGACAGGCCGCTGTCCTGGCGAATTTCCTCCAAAATTTCCGCCTGGACATTTTGCAGGTCTTGCTTTAAACGGTTGAGATTATCCCGATACTGCCCGATTTTCTCCGTCGCCTGCCGTTTCAGGAACGATTCTTCGGGAATTTCCTGCAAATTGGCGATCGCCCGCTCCCACAGCAGGGCCATCTGTTCCCGGGTTTCCCAGGAGATCTCCGACACCTTGCCCGTCTCCACGGCCTGGGTCGCCAAACTGATCCCCTGCTTCCAACTGTCGTTGGCCCGCCGTTCGATCAGAATTTGCAGTTCCACAGCCCGCAGCTTTTCCAGGACATCCTTTCGAGGTTCCGGGGGGCGATTGGAGAAGATCGGGATAAACTGGGGAACTTGACGGGATTCCGGGGGATTTTCCAGGCTTTCCACCAGGCGATCGCGCAATGCGACCAACTCGTTCAGGGAACCGGCCCCGTACAACTCGGACGATGACCCGAGCATGGGCAACGTTTGGGTCAAACCGATCCCCGCCGCGATCGCGATCGTCGCCAAAAACCGATTTGACGCCCGAACCGTTTTCGAGAAACCCGATTTCCGATTCCCCGGCCAAAGTCGAACCATCCTCTCTCCTCACCACACGCGAACCTGGGAGCATGATATCAGGAAATTTTGGGTGTCGGGTGTCGGGTGTCGGGAATTTATTCCCCATTCCCCATTCCCCATTCCCCATTCCCCATTCCCCATCTAACTCATGAACTCGGACGCCACCAACATCGTCCCGATCCCAGCATCAGTGAAGATTTCCTGGAGCAAGGCGTGGGGGAGGCGGCCGTCGATAATATGGGCACCGCGGACTCCCTGGGCCAAACTCCGCACGCAGCAGGTCACTTTGGGAATCATCCCCCCCGCCACGATACCTTTTTCGATCAACGCTCGGGCTTCCCCAATGTCCAATTTGGCGATCAGGGTGTCGGGATTTTTGTAATCTTCCAAAATTCCGGGGGTATCGGTCAGCAAAATCAATTTTTCGGCGCCCAACGCCGCCGCAATTTCGCCCGCGACCGTATCGGCGTTGATGTTGTAAGCCTGCCCCGTTTCGTCCGCCGCAACGCTGGAAACCACGGGGATGTAGCCGTCATCGACCAGGGCCTCCACCAGTTTGGTGTCGATGCTGGTGACTTCTCCCACGAAGCCGATCCCCTCGTCTCCCTGGGGACGGGCGCGGATCAGGTTGGCATCCTTGCCGCACAACCCCACCGCCGACCCCCCCACCTGATTGATCAGGGAAACGATTTCCTTGTTGACCCGGCCCACGAGAACCATTTCCACCACGTCCATCGTGGGGGCGTCCGTGACCCGCAGGCCGTTTTTGAATTGGGGTTCGATGCCCAGTTTTCCCAGCCAGGTGTTGATTTCTGGCCCCCCGCCGTGTACCACCACCGGGCGAATTCCCACGCAGGACAGCAGCACGATGTCTCGCATGACGGTTTCTTTGAGGGAACTGTCTTTCATCGCCGCGCCGCCGTATTTGACGACGATAGTGCGGTTGGCGAATTTTTGGATGTAGGGGAGGGCCTCGCTGAGGATCTTGACTCGATTGGTTTCGTCGGAGCGGGCAAAATCGCTGTGTTTGAGCATGGGCGTTCGATGTTAGAATCTCGCTTTTAGATTTTAGCTGCAAATTGCCGATCGCACAGAGGGCACCAGGAGGCGGAGGGAGCAGAGTCGCCACCCGCCACTTGGCGCCGAGTCACCGCCAGAGGCAATGCTCGTTCCGCCCGATTGTTATCGGGTGGAACTTGGGGAGGGTCGAGGAAATACCACCATTGATGAGCCTTGGGAGTCAAAGACTTTGATAACAAACCAGCCGCATAGCCTGATCGGAGACACCAAGCCTCGATAATTGTAGCGGCGATCGCAGGCTGATTGACATGAGTCAATTTTCGGTGCGTTCCCACCCGGCCGAGTTCTCGGTCATTACAATTGCCCAATATGGGAAATGATCGGGGAAATTTTATTGATCCAATGCGGAGGTGAATCAACCTCAATTTTTCAGTATTGATTGGGTGATTCACCTTCGTACCCGTAGCAGGGTCAGATTTTTTCTAGCCAAAATTATTGTTAGCAGCTCAAGAGACTCTGAATGGCAGCAATTAAACCTGTCAATGCCTCTATACTACCACTGAGAATAAATAAATCACTTCCCGTGATCACGGCTATGATTTCTGATATCGTCGCACCAGCTAGAATCATTGGTACTACGACAGAAGCAAAGGTCGTGGCTACACCAAGGAGCGATGTACTAGCAAATACAATCAAGACACCAGAACCACAGATCAATGCAATAATTGCCATCCATTGTACGGGACCGGGTGCCACACAACTTGCAACCCAGATCGTTGGAGCTGTTTTGAGCATGACTATTAGTGACATTTGATTTCCTCTTAATTAGTTTCTCCTGCGAGAGATAACCGCGTGTTGCAGGATCGCCCGCCGGGAAGTTCACCGTCAAATCGGTGCGTTCCCACGCCATTCATCGGCGGTGAAGTCAGTGACGCGGGGAACGCACTCTACGAGACTAATTACTATTGCCCTAAATTACGGAAAGAATCGATCAATTCTTCTCATGATATTCTATCATAAGGCTCTTCAGAATATCCGTAAAGACTACAACGGTAGTAAGCTGCTGCTGCCGGTGCCAAGTCTCCTACTAAATTTTGACACCTCCTAGCGTTCCCTTGATGCTCAGGTATATCACTTATGGGGCTGAAATAGAGCCAGACAACATTTCCGTCGGGAGTAGGACTGGGAGTGTAACATCTTTGGGAAACAGTATTACACAAAACTGGTATTCGGCCAATTATCAACCTGACCTCCTCAGCAGTTGCTTTTTGGGGAAGGCAACAAGCCAAGCCGAAAGAAAATAAGGGGACTACAAGTAAACCGATAATTTTGGGGCGTCGCATAAGAACACCTGATGACTGTAGAGTAAAATATTTGTTCTTTGTTCAGAATAACAAAATTTTTTCGTTTTGCCTTTACAAAATATGGGGTCATTGTTGGGCTTTTTTCAGTTGAAGACTGAATGGAAAAGCCGGAAATGTTGGGAAATGTCGGGAACTATTGGGAAATTTTTGGTAAAATGCGAGAATCCCTGACATCTACCCGGCTCTATGAACCTTCAGGAAGTGGTGAAACTCGCAGACGAACTGGTGTTTGCTCGGACAGGTCAGCATCTCAGTGACGTGCAAGATACTATTCTGCGCGGAACATGGCAACATCAGGATTACAAGGAAATTGCCAAGCAGGTTAATCTGTCGGAAGCTCGTGTTAGAGAGGTGGGAATGGAATTATGGCAGACTCTTTCAGACGAGTTGGGAGAAAAAGTCACCAAATCAAATTTTAGACCGACAATGGAGAGATTGCAATTTTCGATTGATTCACAATATTTTGCACGACAAGATTCGGTTCAAATTGGTTGCATTAATTATTGTGGAGAAAGCCGACATCCGCCTCATTCATCTCAACCCCATCAAGAAACACAAGCTAGATCTAACCCAGCCTTCAATCACGATTTGAGTGAAATGCCACGACTCGGCAACTTTTATAATCGTGTTGATGAACTGGAACGCATCAAAACAGTAATCCTAACAGACAAAGTACAACTCCTCACTATTACGGGTATCATCGGGAGCGGCAAAACGGCACTGGCTATAAAACTGGTACAAGAAATTAAGCATGAATTTGAATGTGTGGTTTGGCGCAACCTGGAAACCGGTTATGCTGCCAGCAATTTAAAGACAGATATCATAAATTTATTTGCCCATAATGACAACAAGAAATTATCACAGATGTCGGCAATTAAATATTTACAAAAACATCGATGTTTAATTATTTTAGATAATATCCATAATCTGTTTATGCGGGAAGAATTAGCAGGTCAGTATCAACTGTGTTATGAAGATTATCGCAGTTTTTTTAAAAAAATTATTGATTTATCCCACCAAAGCTGCTTTCTCCTCGTGGGTTGGGAAGCACCGCGAGACATTGCTCAAATTCAACAAAAGAATATACCCCACTTCACGATCGCCGGTTTGGACTCCTCCTCTGCTAGTCGTGTTCTAGCAGATCAAGGATTGGAAATTGACAACCGATGGAAAAATTTAATTGACTTTTATCAGGGCAATCCGTTATGGTTGAAAATTGTAGCTCATTTTATCCTTGAGTTGGGATTAAATGTCACAGATTTGTTCCACAAACAGCCGGTGTTACCCCAGGATTTGAAAGGTATTCTGCGACAATCATTTGCTTATCTATCGGAAACAGAAACAGAGTTGCTTTCTCAATTGGCAAGAGAAGATGATGCGATCGCTCTCGTCAAGTTATTAGAAACGACACAAATGCCCTTGTCAGATTTACTCGATGCACTACAATCGCTCTGCCGTCGTTGCTGGCTGGAAAAAACTGACAAAGTTTATGTGATGTCATCGATATTGAAGCAATATATTCTACAATTGTAGTGGTCAATTTGCGGTGCGTTCCCACACCATTCATCAATTGATCGCACCAGAGGGCAGTGGGGGGCTAAAGCCCGACAACCGTGATTCGTTGTTGCGCTTTAGCGCACAGAGGGCAGTGGGGGCAGAGGAAGATGTTTGAGGTCAATCGTCGAAATGCGATCGCAATTGAAAATTATCAATTATCAATTATCAAAACTCCGCTCGGAGGAATTCTGAAATTTCCACCACCGGCTCAGGGGAAAATAGATGACGGGCGCCCACAAACTACTGAGCAGGGCACAACTGAGGGCGATGCGCTGGCGATCGCTCCAAATTTCGGCCAAGTCGGTCTGGAGGGTTTGCCAATTCCCCCCCCCGAATTGCAGCGCCCGGAACAGTTCCACCCAGATCGCCATCCCGAAGACGATCAGCGCCACGGAGATGAAATCTTCCTGAATATTTTTCATCACCAATTGGGACAGGAACACCGTCAGAACCGCCGATCCGACGTAGGGGAAAACGTGGCTGGGGTCGGGGGCGGTGAGGCTGTCCAGAAGCAGGCCGATCGCCGACCCGGCCGCGATCGCTTCCCATAGCGACCGCCGCAAACTCCAAGCCACCAGCCAGATCAACGGCCAGTTGGGGCCGATGCCGAACAGCTCCATGCCGGGGATGGGGACGAGGGTCAGCAACAGGCAGGCGATCGCGGAGGTGACGGTGACCATCCAGTTGAGAAGTTGACGGGTGTTGATATACATGAGAATTGGCGTGGGGAGAGCATCTAGAAAAAATCAGTCTGAAGTCCCGTCGGGGGACTCCGGAGCCTGTTGTTCGTTGGGGTAGATCGCCACCCATTCCAGGGTGTCGAGGGGCGTGAAAAATTCCACGATCGCCTCGGGTCCGGTCGCCTTGTTGATGTCCACCGACACCACCTTGCCCACCGGCCACCCCGGCGGCAGGATCTGGCTGAAGGCCGAAGTCGCCACCACGTCCCCCGGTTTCACGTCGGGGACGGTGTTGAACAGGGCCAGCACCCCTTGATTGCTTTCGTCGCCCCGCAAGTAACCCATCTGGCGCGATCGCGTCACCGCCACGCCGATCTGGCTGCTGGGGTCGCTCAACAGCAGCACCTTGCTGGTGTGGGGGGTGACAGCCACGATGCGGCCGACCAACCCCCCCGGCCCCACCACCAGCGCATTTTGGCGGATGCCGGCGTCGGCTCCCCGCCCCAACGTCACCTGCTGCCACCAGTGGTCCGCGCCGCGGGCGATGACGGGAGCGACGATCGCGGTGCGGTCGGGTTTGGAGGAGACGTAGCCCAGCAGCTCCCGCAGGGTTTCATTTTCTCGCTGTAACTCTTCGATTTCGGCTTCGAGCTTTTGAATCCGCGGCTCGGCTGCCTCAATTTGGGTTTGCCGTTCGACGAATTCTTCGGGGGCGACTTGAAAGGGGCGGTGTAGCCAATAATAAACCTCAAATAGGGCGGCACCTCGGGTCTGCCGCACCCACAGCGCCGTCACAATGGCCAGGGCCAGCAGGGCGAGTTGCGAACCGTATCGATTCCACCAGCTTCTTGTATCCATTCCCATAAGTTTCGCGATCGTCGGACGGGAAGCCGACGGGATATCATCCCGGCGCGGCTCCCCTTATATTTAAACGGAGCGGGCTAGAAATTGCGCGATCGCACCGTGAACACCCGCTCGAACTGTTTGAAATTCTCCAAAACCCGCCCGGTTCCCAGCACCACGCAGGAGAGGGGGTCGGCGGCGATGTGAGTGACGATCCCCGTTTCGTGGCTGATTAGGGAGTCCAACCCCCGCATCAGAGCCCCGCCCCCGGCCAACATGATTCCGCGATCGATGATATCCGCCGCCAACTCCGGCGGCGTCCGCGCCAGGGTCCTTTTTACCGCGTCCACGATCGCCGTCAGCGGCTCCGACATACTCTCGCGGACTTCCGAACTTTTGATCGAGACGGTGCGGGGCAACCCCGAGAGCAGGTGAATCCCCCGCACCTCCATGATCATCTCCTCATCCTCGTCGCCGGGATAAGCCGAACCCATCTGTATTTTGATCTCCTCAGCCGTCTGCTCTCCGATCACCAGGTTGTGCACTTTTTTCATGTACCCGACGATCGCCTCGCTGAGTTCGTCCCCCGCCACCCGCACGGATTCGCTCAACACGGTTCCTTCCAAACTCAGCACCGCCACCTCCGTCGTCCCACCCCCGATATCGACGATCATGTTCCCCGTCGGATCCGCCACCGGCAGTCCGGCCCCAATTGCCGCGGCGATCGGTTCGTCGATCAGCCGCACGTCCCGGGCCCCGGCGCGGGTCGCCGCCTCGATCACCGCCCGCCGCTCGACCCCCGTCACCCCGCTCGGAATCCCGATCACGATCCGGGGGGCGATCAGGGTCTGACCGTCGTGAACCCTGCGGATAAACAGTTTGAGCATCTGCTCGGCCGCGTCCACATCGGCGATCACCCCGTCCCGCAACGGCCGCAGGGCGATTACATTATCTGGCGTGCGCCCCAACATTTTCTTCGCATCGTTTCCGACCGCCAGGGGGGTCTTGTCTTGCTGGTCGATCGCCACGACGGACGGTTCTTGCAAAACGATCCCCTTTCCCGAAACATAGACGAGGGTGTTGGCCGTACCCAAGTCGATACCCATGTCCCGCGATAAGGAAAAGCGATTAAAAAAGCCCACTGGTGTTTACGCCCCCACACTTGAATGCTAAATCACAATTTGAAAAAAACGCGCTGCCGCTTTCGGGCTGTCTGCAACCGGGCCAAACTTGCACCCCGGTTGGAAATCCAAACCAATCATTTACTCAATTGGGTTGACGTTTGATTGCGACACAGTTAATCTCGCTAAGAAGACTTCCTAGCAGTTTTGCACATTTCCCCCGCAACAGGAGAATGCAATGCCAAGTTAACCGGATCGGTTTTGACAACCCCAATCCCGACAGCCAAACCCGCCATCCTCACAAACCGATGTGGATTGTATTACGTTTTTCGGTCGGAGTCCAGCCCCGTAGCCCGAGACCGAATCGCCTTGCCCGAAGCGACTTGACTCTCTCTCACTGTTCGTCGGGACTTCCAGCGGATCGGGACGAACGGGAAACCAAAAAAAACGCCCCCCATTCGGGGAGCGTTTTTTGAGTGGTGGCTCTCAATTAGCCAATTTCGGGGGCAACCAGCGCCACGGGAGTGGCTTCAGTTGCAGCCAAGTCGAGGGGGAAGTTGTGAGCGTTGCGCTCGTGCATCACTTCCATACCCAGGTTGGCGCGGTTGATCACGTCAGCCCAGGTGTTGACCACCCGACCGCTGGAGTCCAGGATGGACTGGTTGAAGTTGAATCCGTTCAGGTTGAAGGCCATCGTGGACACGCCCAAAGCGGTGAACCAGATGCCGATCACCGGCCAGGCACCCAAGAAAAAGTGCAGGGCGCGGCTGTTGTTGAACGAAGCATATTGGAAGATCAGGCGACCGAAGTAGCCGTGAGCCGCCACGATGTTGTAGGTTTCTTCTTCTTGACCGAATTTGTAACCGTAGTTTTGAGATTCGGTTTCGGTGGTTTCACGCACCAGAGAAGACGTCACCAGAGAACCGTGCATCGCGGAGAACAGCGCACCGCCGAAGACACCGGCAACTCCCAGCATATGGAAGGGGTGCATCAGGATGTTGTGCTCGGCTTGGAACACCAA